>JANXMD010000596.1 GCA_025354845.1 Verrucomicrobiota bacterium
CCAAGTTGAACCGCGCTGTAGCCGTCCTTGCCATCCTTGGACTTAACCTGAAGGACGCGGTTCGGGCCGACGAAGACGACGGTGACGGGGGTCATCACGCCATTCGCGTCATAGACGCGGGTGTGACCGAGCTTCTTACCAATGATTCCGAGAGGCATGGTCGTGGACGACTAGATTTTGATGGTGATGTCGACACCGGCCGGGAGGTTGAGCTTCTTGAGCTCATCCACGGTTTTGGCGGTGGGGTCGAGGATGTCGAGAAGGCGCTTGTGAGTGCGCTGCTCAAACGTTTCCATGGACTTCTTGTCGACGTGAGGCGAGCGGTGGACGGTCACGCGCTCGATCTTCGTCGGGAGGGGGATCGGGCCGGCGACACGAGCCCCGGATCGCTTGACCGTCTCGACGATTTCACTCGCCGAGGCGTCAATGACCCGGTGGTCATAGGCCTTCAATCGGATACGGATGCGTTGTCCAGCCATAACAAAGAACAGGTTTAAGTTTTAGTTGCGAAAGCAGATCAGCTGCGGGCGGCCGGCTTCTTCTTGGCCGCGTCGAGGACGGTGGTCAGGACGCTGTTGGGAACCTGCTCGAAGTTGAGCGGCTCCATGCTGTACGAAGCACGACCCTTGGAGAGAGAACGGATCGCCGTGGCGTAGCCGAACATTTCGGCCAACGGCACATGCGCATTGAGAACGGTCTGGCCGAGCTTGGCATCCACACCCTGGATAACGCCGCGACGGCGGTTGATGTCGCCGAGGAGATCGCCCTGATATTCATCGGGGGTGGTCACTTCGACTTTCATCACCGGCTCAAGGAGAATCGGACCCGCCTTTTCAAAGGCGTTTTTGAGGGCGAAGATGCCCGCCATCTTGAACGCGAGCTCGTTGGAGTCGACTTCATGGAAGGACCCATCGGTGATCGCCACCTTGATGTCGATGACCTGATAGCCCGCGTAAACGCCGGACTTGATGGCATCCCGGATGCCGTTTTCGACCGCAGGCACGTATTCGCGAGGAATGGCGCCACCGACGATCTCGTTGACAACCTCAACGCCTTTGCCCTTTTCGTTGGGCTCGACGCGGACGCAGGCGTGGCCGTACTGACCACGGCCGCCGGACTGACGGATGAATTTGCCCTCGCCGTCGGCTTCCTTGGTGATCGTCTCGCGGTACGCGATTTGCGGAGCACCGGCATCGGCCTCAACCTTGAACTCGCGCTTGAGGCGGTCTCGGATGATTTCGAGGTGGAGCTCACCCATACCCGCGATGATCAGCTGGCCAGTTTCCTCGTTGGTGAAAACGCGGAAGGTAGGATCTTCTTCAGCGAGGCGCTGGAGACCCTCGGACATTTTGTCGCGATCCGCCTTCGTCTTCGGCTCGATCGCCATGCTGATCACCGGCTCAGGGAAGGTCGGCGGCTCCAGCGTAATGTCGAAGCTCTCGTCGCAGAGTGTATCACCCGTCGTGATATTCCGGAGACCAACCAGAGCGGCGATGTCGCCGGAGTACACATGGTCGATATCCTTGCGCTCGCTGCCCTGGATGACCATGAGGCGGCTGACGCGCTCGCGCCTGCGGGTGCGCGGGTTATAGATATTGTCGCCCTTCTTGAGCTGACCGGAATAAACACGGAAGAAGACGAGCTTCCCGGCGTACGCATCGGTCCAGAGCTTGAAGGCCAGCGAGCAGAACTTGTTGTTGTCGTTCGAATCAACCGCGATGAGATTCTCGGTGCCGAGCTCGTGGCCCTGCGCTTGGGGAATGTCAATCGGGGACGGGAGGTAGTCGACAACGGCGTCAACGAGGACCTGCACACCCTTCTTCTTGAATGCCGACCCGCAGAGCACCGGCACCATTTCGATGCGGCAGGTGAGACGGCGGATCGCAGCCTTCAAGGTCGGGGCATCAATGGCTTTCTCCTCAAGCACCATCTCGGCGATGAGATCGTCCTTATTGGACACAGCCTCGATGAGTTCCTGGAGCGCCTCGGCGGCGCGTTCCTTCTGGTCGTCGGGGATCTCGCGGATCTCGTACTTGAGACCTTCGTTGGGCACATCGCCCGGGCCCCACCAGATGGCCTTCTGATTCACGATGTCGATAACACCGGAGAACGCTTCTTCCGCACCGATGGGAAGGAAGATCGGGAACGCGTAGGCGTTCAACTTCTTCCGCATGTCGTTCAGCGCGTTGTCAAAGTTCGCGCCGGTACGATCCATCTTATTGACGAACGCAATTCGGGGAACTTTGTACTTAGTCGCCTGCCGCCAAACGGTTTCGGACTGGGGCTGCACACCCGCAACGCCGCAAAACACAGCGACCGCACCGTCCAGAACGCGCATGGAGCGCTCCACCTCGGCGGTGAAGTCCACGTGTCCCGGAGTGTCGATGATGTTGATGCGGTGGTCGATCGTGGCGCGGGACTTGTACAGCCCGGGCTCCGCCTTCTGGGTCCAGAAGCAGGTCACGGCCGCAGAAGTGATCGTAATTCCACGCTCTTTTTCCTGCTCCATCCAGTCGGTAACGGTGTTGCCGTCATCGACGTCACCGATCTTGTGGATCAGGCCCGTGTAGAAAAGGATACGCTCGGTAGTGGTGGTCTTACCGGCGTCAATGTGCGCCGCGATCCCGATGTTTCGGGTGCGTTCCAGGGGATACTGGCGGGCGGGCGCGTTAAGGGCGGCGTTAATGGCGGCTACGTCGCTCATGGGAGGCTCTTGTCGATCGGCAGTTTCAGGGGAAGAAAAATGCCCCGGGTTGCCCGCGGGGCGAACAAATCAATGGACTGATTACCAACGGAAGTGCGCGAACGCCTTGTTGGCCTGAGCCATCTTGTGGACGTCGTCACGCTTCCGGATGGCGTTACCCTGGCCCTGGAATGCTTCCAGGAGCTCAGCGGCGAGGGCTTCCTTCATCGGCACACCCTTGCGAGCGTCGGCGTAGTTGACAACCCAGCGCATGGCGAGGGCGGTCTGCCGCTCCACGGGGATTTCGAGAGGAACCTGGTAGGTGGCACCACCAACGCGGCGGGCCTTGGTCTCGATGCGGGGTTTGGCGTTCTCGATGGAACGAGTGAGAATCTCGAGCGAGTTCACGCCGGGATTTTTCTCAGCGAGAGCATCGAGGGCACCGTAAACGATACGCTGGGCGACGTTTTTGTTACCACCGCGCATGACCACATTGACCAGCCGGCCGACCAGCTGGCTGTTGAACTTGGCATCGGCGGTGACGGACCGCTTATTCGCTTGACGACGACGAGACATACAAAGAACGGGATGAAACTACTGGAAACGTGGCTTACTTGCCGGCGGGCTTGGCGGCGGTCTTCGCAGCCTTGGGGCGCTTGACACCGTACTTGGAACGGCTGACGCGGCGCTTTTCAACGCCGGCGGCGTCGAGCGTGCCACGAACGATGTGGTAACGGACACCGGGGAGATCCTTCACACGACCGCCACGCACGAGCACAATCGAGTGCTCCTGGAGGTTGTGCCCCTCGTCGGGGATGTAGGCAATCACCTCGTAGCCGTTCGTGAGCCGCACCTTGGCCACCTTCCGCATCGCGGAGTTAGGCTTCTTGGGCGTACGGGTCATCACCTGCAGGCAGACACCACGTCGAAACGGGGCGTTTTCCAAAGCAGGGGCTTTGCTCTTGTAGCGGAGCTTGGTGCGGCCCTTGCGGACCAGCTGGTTTATCGTGGGCATTGAAGCCTAAAATGTTAGCGTGACGCCGCCCCAAAGGACGGCAACGGGAGCGCAGAAAGTATCAATCGGCGGTTTCAGTGCAATAGCTATTTTGGACATTTTGGCTTCGCGGCTGCCAGCGGGCGCCAGTTTTGAGGAATTGCGCCCAAAAGCATTCATTTGGCGCCAACGCCTATTTCGAATCAGGCAAGGATCCTTCGCTCCACTTCCCCGTGGACGTCGGTCAGCCGGTAATCCCGCCCCTCAAACCGAAAAGTGAGCCGTTTGTGATCAATTCCCATCAAATGGAGAAACGTGGCGTGGAAATCGTGCACCGTAAGCGGATCACGAATGACGTTGTAGGCGTACTCATCGGTCGCGCCGTGCACGTAACCGGTTCGAACCCCTCCCCCGGCCATCCAAAGGGAGAAACATCGAGGATGATGGTCACGGCCGAAGCTCGTCTTGGTGATTTCTCCTTGACTGTAACTCGTTCTTCCAAATTCGCCGCCCCACACCACCAACGTGTCGTCCAGCAGACCACGCTGCTTCAGATCCGCCACCAGCGCGGCGCTCGCGCGGTCGGTCAGATCCGCCTGTCGCTTGATTTCAGAGGGCAGGTTCCCGTGATGATCCCAGTCGCGATGCACCAACTGGATGAATCGCACATCCCGTTCCGCAAGACGGCGCGCCAGCAGACAGTTGTTGGCAAACGACGGTTTTCCGGGGACCGCGCCGTAGGCATCGAGGACTGACTTCGACTCCTTCGAGATGTCCATCAGATCCGGCACACTGGTTTGCATCCGGTAGGCCATTTCGTAGGCGTCGATGCGGGTCTGGATCTCCGGATCCCCGATCCGCCCGAGCGCCATCCGGTTGAATTCCTGCACCCCATCCAACAGTTCCCGCCGGGTGCTGGCATTGATTCCGGGCGGATTCGATACGTACAACACCGGATCCCCTTCCCCGCGGAACTGGACGCCCTGGTGTTGTCCCGGCAGGAAGCCGTTGCCCCAATAGCGCGCCTGCAAGGGTTGCCCGCCACCGCCGCTCAGCAGGACCACGTAGGCGGGCAGATTCGCGTTGGGGCTGCCGAGACCGTAACTCATCCACGACCCCATGGTGGGGCGGCCAGGCTGCTGATTGCCCGTAGCAAAGAAGGTCACCGCGGGATCGTGATTGATCG
>JANXMD010000663.1 GCA_025354845.1 Verrucomicrobiota bacterium
GCCTCGCCGACTACACCGCCCGCACCTATCGCTGCAAGCCGCCCGAGCCCCCAAAGAAACTGCCCGTCGGACACCCCATCCCGCTTCAAGCCGGCGGTGCGACACCCCTCCGTTACTGCATTTACATTGTGAAAGAGAACCGCACGTACGACCAGGTGCTGGGCGACCTGAAGCAGGGCAATGGCGATCCCAGCCTGTGCCTCTTCCCGGAGCGCGTGACGCCGAATCATCACCAACTCGCCCGGGAGTTCGTGCTCCTCGACAATTTCTACGCCGAAAGCGAGGTCAGCGCCGACGGTCACGAATGGTCGATGGGCGCCTACGCCACCGACTTCGTGGAAAAGATGTGGCCGCTGAGCTACGGCCACAACGCCGCCCGCAAGTACACCTACCCCGCGGAAGGCCGTTTCAAGATCGCCGAACCCGCCGGCGGCTACCTCTGGGACCGCGCCCGCAAGGCCGGCGTGAGCTACCGCAGCTACGGGGAATTCGTGAACAACGGCAAAACCACGAATGATCCCGCAACCACCCTCGTGTCCGCGCTGAAAGGCCACTTCGACCCCGGATTTCATAGCTTCGACATGGACTACCCCGACCAGTCGCGCGCCGACCGCTTCCTCGCCGAGCTCAGGCGCTACGAACGCGACGGCGACATGCCGCGACTCCAGATTGTTCGACTTCCCAACGACCACACCGCAGGCACCAGCGCTGGCAAGCTCACCCCCTCTGCCTACGTCGCCGACAACGACCTCGCCCTCGGCCGCGTGATCGAAGGGATCAGCCACTCCAAGTTCTGGTCGCAGACCGCGGTGTTCGTGGTCGAGGACGACGCCCAAAACGGCGCCGACCACGTCGACGCCCACCGCACCCTGGCGTACGTCATCAGCCCCTATGTGCGTCGCGGCACGGTCGATTCCACGCTCTATTCCACCACCAGCATGCTCCGCACCATGGAGCTGATTCTTGGACTGCAGCCAATGAGCCAGTTCGACGCCGCGGCCATGCCCATGTTCGCGAGCTTCGGTCCGGAGGCGACCCCGAAGCCCTACGTCGCACGTCCGGCGCAAATCAGTCTTTCGGAAAAGAATCAGCCCAATGCTTGGGGCCAAAAGCTGTCGGCCAAAATGGACTTCAAGAAAGAGGATGCCGCGGACGATCTGTTGTTGAACGAGATCATTTGGCGCTCCATCCGCGGCGCAAACTCCCCCGCCCCGGCCCCAGTCCACGCCGCCTTCGTCCGCCGTGCCGCCAAGGACGACGACGACGACTAAGAAGCATTTCTCCCGGTAGCGCGAGGCTCTGCCGAGCGAGGCGTGTAGAAGGCAGGTGGGACGCCACGAGGCGAATTGAAGCGCGTCCGTTCACCCGGCTCACCAGGAGGTTCGCCCTACCACTAGCGCCCCGCATCCGGTAGCGCGAGGCTCTGCCGAGCGGGGTGCGTAGACGGCGGGTAGCACGTCCATGTGGAGTGCGGCGGGAAGCAAAGCGCCACGACGCTATCCGCCTCTTCAACCCTCCATCATTTCAACTCTTCAACCTGCTATGCCTCCCTCCATGCCTTCGCGTCTGGGGCCCTACCTAAGCCGCGGGTCGAACGCAAACGACTCCGGCGTTCCGATGCGGAGCCTCGAAAAATCCGGATGCCTCGGGTTCAGCAGGTAATTCCGTTCGCCAGGCACGATTACGGAAGGCACGGACCACACGACGGCAGCCGCACGATCGACCCATGCATCGCCCAATCGTTGGGTCGAGAACGCCGGTGGTCGTGTAGCCCAGTCGGTGGGCAAGTCCGCTTCCGGGAGCACCTCCAACTGGTCCGCATCCAAATCAACCGGGATCGCCACGTAGCGGAGCGGCATCAACGGATTGAGGTGGACGAGCGTCTCCAAAGCCGCGAGGGACAGCGAACCGCTCGCATAGACCATCCGGATTCCCCGAGAATTCCAACGTCCGCCGAAGCGCGCTGCCCCCTCACCCGAAAAGGCGGTGATCGCATGACGTTCCCGAACCAGTCGCCAGACACGCATGGGCGTCCCTCGGCTCAGGAATAAACCCCAAACTCAATCCGCCCCAGGAGATCCTCCACCTCCCGCGCGCCCACTTCGGTCTCGGCATATTCCAGGGGGACGGCGCCCTCGATCCCAAGCTGCGGGGCGTTGAGCCACAACCGGCCGTTGGGAAGGGATTCAAACACCTCGGTAGCGCGCCCTAGCAGGCGCGCAAACCGCACCACACGATCCGATTCCGCCGGATCAAGCCGCCCGGAAACCAGTCGCCGATGCAGGGTCGCCCGGGAAATCCCCAGCAGGGGGGCCAAACGCTCCATCGGGACATCCAACGCATGGCGCAACGCCTCCAATTCCCGCACCGGCAGACCCGCCTTCAGTCGCGGAATCCACTCGGCCGCATTGGCACCCCCGCCTTCCGCCCAAGTCACCGCCAAACGGGTGCCTCGCGCCGGCTCCTCCCGAAGCATTCCCACCGCCGACGTCTCCAAAGGCTCCACCGCCAACACGATTTGAGCCTTCTTTCCCCGCACCCGCCGCCCTTCCTTCCGTCTCATATGGTATTTTTATTAGTCTCACATAAGACACTCGTCAACCGCAATTTCGGACCTTGGACCTTGGACCTTGGACTTTGGACCTTGGACTTTGGACTTTGGACTTTGGACTCAGGACGCGGAACGCGGAACGCGGCACTTCCCGCGAATCGCTCACCCAAAAAAACAGGAATAGGCGTCCGCATGGATGACCTGGAGCGCAAAGGTCAGCGAAGGCGCCTCGCGGCAAGGCTCGTAGCGGTACCAGTCCCCATTCGCACGCTTCCAGAAGATCCGCCAGAGGCCACTGGTCCGAACATACTGCACTTTCGCGATGGGCTCCTCGGAGTGGGCCCCGGGACGAACAAAGGACGGACGGACAAAGAAGAGCTCAATGGACTGACCCGAAATCCTCTGGCCCTCGCGCACCTGGTCACGCAACTGCAAGGGCGGGCGGCGCCGGGACCAGAAGACCTCCTCCAGGACTCTCAAATGCTCAGCGAGTTCGAATTCGGTAAACGCCACGGTCAGGTTATTGGGGGGTCAGAGTCACAGCCGGTCGGCCAGCTGGAAATCACGGAACGCAGGCTAAACGCCGGCCTTTACCCTGCGATCATCGGGAGACCAATATCGCGATGCCCTACACGAAGGCCATCTGATTTCACAGATCCTCGGCGGATCGCGAATCACCGCAGTAACTCGAATCGGCTTTTGGCGTAACGGTCTCGAGCAGCGGACTCTCGATTGAAGTTCTGAACCAAGGCGAAACGATCACTCCATTGAAAACGAAATCCTCCGACAGAGTCTTCGCCCCGGTTGCTGTCGAGCCGACACGATCCCTCCGGCCCGCGAGCCCTCGCACCGCGATCCTTGGCCGGCTCCTCCTGGTTCTGGCCGGGTTTATCGGACGACTCGACGTGTCCGCAATCGAGGTGGAAACCCTTGCGATGTTTGCCAATCCCCTCCAGGCCGTCGGAAGCCCGATTGGGGCGCCGGTTCCCGGGGCGGGAGGAACCTTCCTGGGCTTGGCCCAACGAAGTGGAGCCGGTTCCGGTAGCCCGTTGTTCCAAATCAACTCCGATGGAACCGATCTGCACGTCATCCGCCGCATCGAGGACGCCAACTGGCTCAGCGCGGGAACCTCGAATCGGGTTTACGTCACAACCTCGTCGGCGCTGTGGTCGTTCAACAACACCGGCGGTGGTCCCCGACTTCTCCACACCTTTGGAACCAATCAAGTCGCGAACGGCTTGGTGCCTTCGTTCGGGGTGGTCGACGCCGGGACGGGATGGCTCTATGGCATGACCTTGCAGGGAGGAGCGTCCAACCAGGGGGTCGTTTACCGGATCCGATCCGACGGCAGCGAGTTCTCCGTGATCCATTCATTTGCCGGATTTCCCCATGGAACGCCGGGCCGCCTCCGGATGGATCGGCTGGGACGCCTCTACGGATTCCAAGACCAGGGATTTCTCAGTGTGCAATTCGGCCCACCCCTCGTGGGAAAATCAGCGATGCTGGTGCTGACGGGCGAGGGTGCACTGACCCGGCTCGCGGAGTTTGACCTCTCGATCGTGGACGGGATCGAAGGACATGATTCGGCGTTTCATATTCTCGCCGGAACCCGCTCCTTCGGCTCCATTTCTCCGGCCCAGTTCTTTCGAATCCCCACCAATGGCGGCCCCGCTCAATTGGAGATCACGCTTCCATCGGAGGTTGGGGGCCTTGCGGATCCAAATCCCGGCCTCGGCGTGGATTCCTCCGGTCGAATCCTCGGAACCAGCCGGCGGTCCAACAGTTCCACCCCGACTCCGGCGTTTGAAGGGGGCGTGTACCGATTCGATCCCGACACCCAGACCTACGAGGTTCAGTTTCAATTCCCTTCCAGCCAGTCCAATGCCCTGCAACGACCGGCGGAGGGACCGACAGGCATCGACGGCGTGTGGGTAGGGTTTGCCAGCGGATTTCTGGACGGGGGGATGTATCGCATCGACCCGAGCGGCACCCATTTCTCCGCACTCCATCAGTTCAGCGTCACCGGAAGTGGCTTTGTCCCAGGAGACGCCCCACTCCTCAATCCCGATGGAAGTCTGCTGCTTGCAGGCATCGACGCATTGACCGGAGGATTCCAGGTCGTGGGCTGGCGCCTTGGCGAGAGTCTCCTCAGGACCTT
The DNA here is from genome assembly GCA_025354845.1 of Verrucomicrobiota bacterium. Taxonomy (GTDB): domain Bacteria; phylum Verrucomicrobiota; class Verrucomicrobiia; order Limisphaerales; family UBA9464; genus CAIVQB01. The sequence goes on from JANXMD010000663.1 coordinate 4,710, forward strand.
GTATCAAACATCGAACCCCGCCGACGTCCCCGCAGGAAGCGCCCCACCGTTCGGCCACCTAACCCGGGTGTCCGACGGAACGATCTATCACGCCGGAACCGTCTCCACCCCCAGCAGCGGCTCGCTGGCGATCTCAACGCTTTCCAACGATGGGACCCAGACGACACGCATCGCAACCCGCGCCAACCTGTACGCGTCGGCGGGCAAACTGCTGCAGGTCGCGGAGGGATCCCTCTACGGCGTGTCGACCTACGGAGGCAGCGCCGACAACGGGGCTCTGTTCCGCGTGACTCCGGGCAGCAGCGGCATCCAGATCCTTTTCAGCTTCGGTATCGAAGGTGCGTCGGGAAAAAATCCACAAGGTGGAGTGGTGGAAGCGTCCGATGGCCTCCTGTACGGAATCACCGCCACGGCCAAATCCATCAATGGGGGGCCCACCTGCTTTCGGATTCGGAAGGATGGAACCAAGTTTCAGGAACTGGGCGGGGCCGGTGCGTCGGTCAGTTCAGGGCTCATGGTGGCGAGCGACGGGAATCTATACGGGATGGTTCAGGGCGTGATCCCACAATTCCCGACAGCCATCATCCAGGTAGCGATTCCCTCTGGAACCGTATCCCAGGTGACCGCACTGCCCCTCAGTGATTCGGCACAGCCGTATCCGTCGGGGACGGTGAGTGAGGGGCCCGACGGCCGATTGTACGGGGTCACCGCGGACAATGGGAATACTGACCGCGGGACGATTTTTTCCGTGGAGCGAAGCGGCACGGACGGGCGGACCGAACACCGTTTCACCCTCTCGGAAGGGTCCAATCCGTCGGGTCCACTGAGCATCGGCAACGACGGATGGCTGTACGGAATCGCCACCCAAGGCGGGACCGCCGGAGCGGGCAGCCTGTTTCGGATTCGGGCCGCCCCAAGACTCGACTTGGATCGGCAGGCGACCGGTACAACCCTGAAGGCGACGCTTCGCATCGGCTCACGTGCCCGGTTTGAATCGGCATCGGCGATTTCCGGACCGTGGACCCCTTTGGGGCCGACCCAGACCACGGATCCGAGCGGCCTAGTCGCCACTCAGATCACACCCGCGTCGGCGCAACAATACTACCGATTGGTGGCCGAGTAGTTGCGACGCCCGATGGCGCACATGCCGGGACCGCTCCGCTCCAATGCCGCCTTCTCTCGTGGTAACTGTCAGAGGTACGGATCGGCCCCAGACGCCCCACACAGCCCCAGTAGGGGCGGCATCTTTGTAGAAAAACGATTCATCGCAGGCACAAGCCCCAGGGGGGCGCCATCGTCGGGTAGATGACGCTTCCTACGGAGCTTGAAAATCCACTATCGACGAGGTTCTGCAACGGTGCTTAGGCCCCTTTCTG
>JANXMD010000672.1 GCA_025354845.1 Verrucomicrobiota bacterium
ACCCGCGTACGTCGTCCTCATGACCGGCGTGGGTCAGCCGCTCACCAATGCGTCCTGGGGCAGCGGATTCCTGCCAACCGTCCACCAGGGCGTGACGCTGCGTTCCCAGGGCGATCCGGTGCTGTTCGTGGGCAATCCTCCGGGAATGGGCGCCACCCGTCGTCGGCAGTCGCTCGACACGCTGCGCGACCTCAACCAAGCGCGCTTTGATGTGCTGCAGGATCCTGAGATCCAGACACGCATCGCCTCATACGAGCTCGCCTACCGCATGCAGACCAGCGTGCCCGAGGTGATGGATATTTCGAAGGAACCGGTGCGACTCCAGGAATCGTATGGAACCACTCCGGGACGTGCCTCCTTCGCCAACAACTGCCTGCTGGCCCGTCGCCTCGTCGAACGCGGGGTGCGGTTCGTCCAGTTGTACCATCGCGGCTGGGATCACCACGGCGGTCCCGACGGCAATCTGGTGTTCGATCTCAAGAAGCGTTGCCAGGAGACCGATCAGCCGGCGGTCGCGTTGATCAAGGATCTGAAGGAGCGTGGGTTGCTGGACTCCACCCTGGTCGTCTGGGGCGGCGAGTTCGGCCGCACGCCGATGATGCAGGGAGCGTTGAAGCCGGATCAGATTGGCCGCGATCACCACCCTCACGGCTACACCGTCTGGATGGCCGGCGGCGGTATTAAGCCGGGTGTCGTGCACGGACGCACCGATGAGTTTGGATTCTACGCAGCGGAGAAAAAGGTTCACGTGCACGACCTGCACGCGACCATCCTCCACCTCTTCGGCATCGATCACCTGCGCCTGACGTATCGCTTCCAAGGCCGCGACTTCCGGCTTACCGACGTTCACGGGGAGTTGGTGAAGGATATTCTGGCCTGAGCGCCTTCGACGAATTGGATCCCTGGAGCGGCAGTCCTCTGCCGCTCTGGCTGGAAACGGGGTGCGAAAGAACGTGGCGTTTGGTCCCGCACGAGGTCCGCGAGTCGAGAGCGCGAGAGGACTCGCGCACTCCAGGACGCTGCCGCGAAATGCGAAGCGATTGTTCGAAATTCAACTCGCGGGAGGGAACTGGATTCACGGCGGCGCAGCAGCAGCGCCCTATCAGTGGAAGGAGCCAGTCCAATGTCCAAGACCTTGGCGCCTTAGCGTCTTGGTTGTTCTCCCTCCTGCTTTCCTGCTTTCCAAATTCATTCCCTCTGGCCGGCGTGGTGCCTGTCAGGGGACACGGTCTCCAAGCAGATGCTGGCGCCAGAATTCCAGGCTGCTGAAAAACTGGTAGTCCGCATTGCGCTTCTTTTGGAAGCCGTGCCCTTCGTCGGCCGCCTCGAGGTAGGCGCAGGTGCCCCCGGCTGCGCGGACCGCCTTCACCATTTGAACCGATTCGGTCACCGGCACGCGGGGATCGTTGTGTCCCTGCACCACCATCAGCGGGACGCGGATTCGATCGGCATGCGTCGAGGGGGAGATCTCCAGCAGATGCTTCCGCATGGCCGGATCCCGCTCGTCTCCGTACTCCACGCGCCGCAGATCGCGACGGTATTCCTGCGTGCTTTCCAGGAAGGTGACAAAGTTGGAGATGCCGACCACGTCCACGCCGCAGCGCACCCGGTCGCTGAAGTGGGTCAGCGTGGCCAGTGTCATGTAGCCGCCATAGCTGCCGCCGGTGACGCCGATCCGGGCTCCGTCCAGGTCGGGCTGGGATTTGATCCAGTCGAGGACAGCACCGATGTCCTTCACCGAATCCTCGCGACGGAATCCGTTGTCGAGAGTGAGGAAGGTTTTTCCGTAGCCGGCGGAGCCGCGCACGTTGGGAACCACCAGCGCCACACCGAGTTCCTGCAGGTGGTAGTTGTAGCGACCTTGAAAGAGGGGACGGGACTCGGATTCCGGTCCGCCGTGGATGATCACCAGCACCGGTCGTTTGCCCGGAAAACGCGCGGGATCCGGCCGATACACCAACGAGCTCACCGCAAGACCATCGAACGATTGGGTCCGTTCGATGGTGGGAGTCCGGAAGTGCGCGGCGTCCAGTCCGCCGGTTTCACTACGCGTCCAACGGGTGAGCGCGCCGCTTTTGCGATCGAAGCTGTAGGCGTCACTTGGCGAGTTGGCGTGGGAGAGCGAGAACCCGAGATCGGCCCCGTTCTCGTGCCAGCGCAGACCTGAAATGACTCCGAGTGGCAGATGTGGCTGGGGGCCGGTGGGTTTTCCGGTGGCCGCATCCACCAGATGCAGAACGCTGGAGGTGTCCTCGTTGGAGACGATCGCAAGCACCCGGCCATCCGGAGACGGCTCGAAGGCTTCGACATCCCAGGAAAGGTTCGAGGTCAGGATCGTTTCCTTTCCGGAGGTCACCTCGTGTCGGAACAGGCGAAGAAATTCAGAACCTTGGTCGGAGGTGAACCACAACGCCGAACCATCGGAGGTGAACCGGGGCTCCCCAAAGGCGGCTTTCGAGGAATTGGTTCCGTGGACCGGTCGCAGCGATCCGGTGGCGAGATCGAGCAGATGGAGGCTGGCCTCGTTGATCGAGACTTGGTGAAGGACCGCGAGTTGGGTGCCGTCTGGGGACCAGTCTCCCACGGTCCATCCGCCACCGCTCACCTCCAGGACTTGTTTCGCGGAATCCGGTTGAGCGGGATTCATGACCCACAGGTCGCTATCGCGCCCGTTGCGCCGGGTGGAGCTGAAGGCGATGCGCTCGCCGGAGTGTGAGAAACGCAACCCGGTGTTCCTCGAGCGTCCATCGGTGAGCAACGTGGTGTTTCCGATGTCGGCGCCGGTGAGGTCGAGTCGATGCAGTTGGAAGAATTCACCGCCTCCGGTGTCTTGGGAAAACACGACGTAGGATCCGGACCCGGGCTGGATTTCGCCGCTGACGATCGGCTCGGGAGTGAAGGTTACCTGCTGGCGGGCTCCGAGTGGATGGTCCACCCAATGCAGCTGCGGCGTTTCGGCAAATCGGGTCGAGATCAGCATTTCCCGCCGATGAGGATGCCATCCCAGAAATCCCGCCGTGCGGAATTCGAGGTAGCGTCCTGCGGTTCGAACGAGTTCCTGCGGGACGGGAGGGACGCCGTCGGTCTTCAGTGCCGCGGGTGGCGCGAGCTCTGCCGCGTGGACGGACACCAAGCTTAACAGGGCAAGATTCCAACCCATTTGGGCCACCAAGCGTGCGCGCATGGAGGCTCTGCTAACAGAGACCGGCCGAAAAGACCACGGCACGATTTCAGCGGCCGAAGAGGCGGTCGAATCCGCGCCAGGTATTCGGATTCAACCAACGGCCCACGCCTCGCAGCGGGTTGCCCCCACGGGATTCGAGATCGTACTGCATCACGACGCCCACGTTGTCGGCGCCGCGATGATCCCCGCGCAGGGCGTCGATGCCCCGCGAATAGCCGACGACCCAATGCCAGGCGCCGCCGGTCGAGGTGTAGCCGATGCCCACGCCGATTCCGCGGTGCCAGTGTTCGGAATCGGTAAGGGGGTTCAAGAAGTCCACGTTGGCGATTCCTCCAAAGACGGTTGCTTCCCATCGGCTGTTCCGCCCGAGCGGGACCGAGTATTCTGCGTTGGCTAGGACGAACCGCTCGGCGCTGAGTTCCTGGAAGTAATAGCCGGGAATCATGAGCGGGAACTCGGCGCCCAACGGAAGTGAGCCGCCGAGACGAAAGGCACTGAAGCGGTCGGGGTGGACGGTCACGCCGCCGGTGACGGACACCTCCACGTGCTGCCGGTTCTCGAAATCCCAGGCTACGAGGGCGCGTCCCCAAATCAGGTGAGACTGCGCCCGGACTTCCCGATCGCCGCCAAAGCCGTAGGCCTGCGAATCGGTTCGGAACTGGCCTTCGTACCAAGCGGACAGTTCCACCGCACGATGCGGTTGCAACAGCGGTTCACGTCCACCCCAGCGGATTCCGGCGCGCACGTGTTGCTCCAGCTTGTCATCCGGCAACAGGAAGCCTGCGGCCGTTTCGGAATCGCGCTGATAAATCGAGTAGCGCATCGAATTGCGCAGGATCAATTGCAGCGGCACGTCGCCGAGTCCGGTGTAGTCCTTCTTCCCCTCGGGCAGCGGATTGAGAAGCTGATAGACCGAGAAATTCGCCTCGGCTCCGTGGCCGCTGAAGGATTCCTCGCGCCACCATTTGCCACGGCGGACCTCCGAATAGCTGTCGGCAAATCCCCCACCCGCGAGGCCCAGGCCAAAATCGGTGTGGGTTCCAAATGGATCCCGAATCCCGAGTTCTCCGTCGAGATAAGTCGGCGCAATGGCCAGCCGGAGCGTGAGATTGGTGCGGATGAATCCGGGATGATTGTGGTAGTAGTAGGCGTACCCCGAAATCGGTCCGCGACCTTGCAACGGCTGATTGTAGCCGAATTGGATCAACTCCCTGTCTTCGGGATCGATTTGCGCAACGATTCCACCGGTTCCGGCGAGCAGGCCGAGCAGGAACCAAGCAGAAGCGATACTCCAAAAGATCAAGAACGAGCGGTCGGCCACGGTCTCCACGGTCGGTTGCCGGTGCACGGGATGCAAGTCCGTGTCAGGCGGCGGGGCGCAGCGGCGAGAATTCCCGGTACCAGCGGACGAAGCGCGGAATGCCGTCGGCAATCAGCGTTTGGGGGCGGTATCCCAGCCGTTCACGGGCCTTGGTGATGTCGGCGCAGGTCAGCGGCACATCCCCCGGCTGCGCGGGCTGCCGGTCCAGG
>JANXMD010000242.1 GCA_025354845.1 Verrucomicrobiota bacterium
GGTTTGGGGGCTCTTGCTGATCGCGCTGTCGCAGACGGTGCTGCGCTAAGGCGGAGTCGAAGGTCTAAAGTCGAAAGTCGAAAGTCCAAAGTCGATTTGGGCTAAGATTTGGGCGCCGAAATGCGGTCAATTTCCCAGCCGAAGCTCCAGGACTTGGTGCCCAAAAAGTTGATGCCGAGGTGTCGCGAGAGGATCCAGTTTTTTTGATCGTTTGGATCCCGCTTCAGTTCAAGCGTGACACCGTAGCTGCCGGCGCGTCCCAGCGATGCTTCGTGACTGGCGTAGATCCAGAACGAGGTCATCGCAACCGCGGTGAATCGGTAGTTTCTGACTGTGTCTCCCATGCCTCGGTCCGTTCCGTTCAGAGTGGCGACTCTCCCGTTCGCAGTGAGTCGGGGGTGGAGGGAAAGCAATTCGTGAGCGACCCGGAGGACAGATGCGTTGTGTTTTCGCTCGAATTGGACAATTCCGAGCAACGCTCCCAATCCGATCGCCAATCCCAGAAACAGCCTCCCCTTTCGGGATCGAAGATCTGTTGCTGGCATGCGGTTCCGGAGATCTGCTCCCCAGTTGTTTTCAGGCCCGCCTGATCAGGACTTCGTGCCGAGTCCGATTTCTTCCCGGAGGAAGCGGACGCTGCGTTCGAGTTCGGCCTTTTGGGTTTCCGGCTTATTGCCGTCGAAGGACGCGACAGACGTGCCGCGTTTGGCGACGGCGAGGAAGCGGGCGAATTCACCGGCCGGCTTTTTGGGGAAGGCATCCCAGAACGCGGGTTCGAGATAGGGAAACTCGACCGAGAAGCCGCTGATGGTCTCGATGTTCACCGGCACTCCCGGGCAAAGCTGAGCATAGCGGGCGAAGTAGGCCTTGAGGTCGCACGCCTTGCCTTCGCCGTGTGCGGTCCACTGCACCTTGCACCCTTTAGGCGTCTCCCAGACGGTGCCGTCGCGAAGGCTGGTGGACCCAGCGTAGGTACCGAGCTTCTCCAGCGAGTCCATCGGATCCTCGAGGGTCCAGAGCGCATTGCCCGAATCCATGTTGGCGAGGACGTAGTCTTTCCCGGCGGTCTCGATCAAAGTGATCAGCTCGGTCGCGGTCATGTCCCCAGCGTGATTCTCAATCGTGATTTTGATTCCGCTGTCTTGGGCCAGCGAGCGTTGGGACTTGAGCACCGCCACCGTATCCTGGATTCGAGCCTCAATCCCTCCGGGGGTTTTGCGGTCCTCGCGGGTGCCGAGCACAACTCGGAACACGTCGGAGCCGACCGCCTTGGCCAATCGGATGCCGAGCGCGAGATGATCTTCGGCCGTACCCCAATCTTTTCTGAAGGCCTTGGAGGTTGGGCAAATGCTCCACGATCCAAGCTGAATCTGGATGCCATGGTCGGTCGCGTAGCGGCCAAGTTCTGCCGCCGCCGAGACTTCGAGGGAACCGAGTGAGGGCAAGTCGGTGATGAACAGCGTGTCGAGCTTCAGGCTTGCGGCGTAGTCCACCAATTCGCGGCCCTTCCACTTCAGGGCTCGAACGGCGAAATTGTCCATCCCCAGCTTGATGCGGTTGCCCTTGGCATCCAGCAGCGGGGCGGCTCCGGCTCGCACGGGCAGGTGGGTGGCGGCGAGACCTACGGTGGCGACGGCGGCGGTGGTGAGAAAGTGGCGGCGATTCATGGCAAGTTGGGAGACCGCGGACGTTTTCTCACGCGAGCCCCTGGGCTGCAAGAGGACAGCCGTTGGAATTCCCCTGACAACGGTAGCGCGAGGCTTCCGCCGAGCGGGTGCGTAGAAGGCGGGTGGGACGCCCCGGGGCGAAGCGGCACCCGTCCGTCCACCCGGCTCACCGGGAGGTTCGCCCTACCCCCGCGCACCACAGGGTAGCGCGAGGCTCTCCTGCCGAGCGGGTGCGTCGAAGGCGGGTGGGACGCCACGGATCGAAGGCGAAGCGCTTCCGGATCCCGGGGGCCAAGGGAAAGAAATCCGCCGGTGCCTTCAGTGCCCCGCCCTCAGTGTCACCTCACCACGGAGGATCTGGTTGCAGCAGGTGAGGCGGAACTTCTCCGGATCCTTATTCCACTGGTCCAGGACATCGAGTTCCTCGGCGGAAGGGGGCGAGAGATTCTCCATGCCGGACACCACCTCGGCCACGCAGGTGCCGCAGGAGCAGTTGAAGCAACCGGCCTCCATTTCCACGCCGGCTTTCTCGCCGGCCTCAATGAGGTTTTCCCCATCAGGAACTTCGGCGGAGACGTGAGACGGGAGGATCGTAATGCGGGCCATGGATGGAGGAATTCGGACTGCGGTGAGGAATAGTCTTCGAGACGTCGATGTCAACGGCTGCGACACCCAACCCGTTTCCGAGACGCCCCGGGCGGATTTGGGGCTTGGAGTTTTCCCGGGAGGCGATTAATTGGCCGGGTCATGTCCTCAACGACGTCATCCCCGGTGTCCCCAGTCGGGGGACCGTTTGATGACCTGGCCAATCTCGCCGCGCAGGTTGGCTTTATTCCGGCCGTGGTGGTGGCCCTGCTGAATGGCGAGGAGGTTCGCATCGACGGGCAGTTCGGGTTGACGGATGAAGAACGCGCGGTCGCCCTCGATTGGTGCCGGATCACTCTGCGGCTACAGACCTGGGTGGAGCTGCGCGATGATGGCCGGGGCAAAGTCGTCGGGCTCCGCTGGTTCGCTGGCATCCCGCTGGCGAATGCCGAAGGTGAGATTGTTGGGGTCCTGGGTGCTCTGGACCGCACCCCTCGAAAGCTCACCCAGCGGCAGCGGGCGGGACTGCAGACCGTGGGCCACGAGGTGATCATCCACCTGGACCTCCGCCGCCACGCCCGGAATCTGACGCGCGCGACCGAGGAGCGGCGCCGGACGGAAGTGGCGCTGCGTGACAGCGAGACATTTTTTGAGGCGCTGGTCGAAAGTCTTCCGCAGAACATCTTCCGCAAGGACCTCTCCGGACGGTTCACTTTCGTCAATCGCCGCTTTTGCCAGACGGTGGGACGGGGTCGCAGTGAGGTGATTGGCCTCACCGACTACGATCTGTTTCCGCGCGATCTTGCCGCCAAGTATCAGCGGGATGATGAAAAGGTGTTGCTCACCGGTGAAGCGTTCGAGACGACGGAGGTCAACGTCACGCCGGACGGCATGCAGCATTGGTTTCATGTCATCAAGACCACGCTCTGCGACTCGACAGGACAGCCCATCGGACTTCAGGGCATTTTCTGGGATGTCACCGCGGAGTATCGTGTGCAGGCTGAGCTGGCTCACGAGCGGGATTTGTTGCGGTCGCTGCTCGATTCCGCGCCGGACGCGATCTATTTCAAGGATCGTGACTCCAAGATCATCCGAGCCAGTCGGGCGCTGGCGCAGAAACTGGGGCTGAACGACGCACGCCAGTTGGAGGGGAAGACCGATCACGACTTCTTCAGCCACGAGCACGCCGACGCCGCCCTCGCCGATGAACGAAAAGTCCTGGAAACCAGCGCCCCGTTGCTCGGATTCACCGAAAAGGAAACCTGGCCCGACGGGCATGTGAGCTGGGCGCTGACCAGCAAGCTGCCGCTGCACGACGAGCAGGGGAAGGTCATCGGCACCTTTGGCATCAGCAAGGACATCACGGACCTCAAGGCCGCACAGGAGCGGTTGGAGCAGGCCGAGGCGAATTACCGCGGCATCGTCGAGAATGCGGTCGAAGGTATCTTCCAGACCACGCCGGACGGCCACTACCGCAGCGCGAATCTGGCGCTGGCGAAGATCTACGGCTTTGACTCCACTGGTGAATTGATCGCCAAGCGCACGGACATCGAACACCAGCTCTACGTCGATACCAAACGACGCGAGGATTTTCGCGCAGCGCTGCAGCGGTCAGACAAGCTCGATAAATTTGAGAGTGAGGTCTACCGGAAGGACGGCACGGTCATCTGGATTTCGGAGAATGCCCGTGCGGTGCGGGATCCCCAGCACCGGCTGCTCTATTACGAGGGCACGGT
>JANXMD010000759.1 GCA_025354845.1 Verrucomicrobiota bacterium
GGTGCGGTTCGACATTCCGGGAAAGCGACTCTACTTCACGAATGCGCTGACGACACTCAGTCCGCGAAACGTCACCCGCGCCATCGGTCCCAAGACGGCACGGGCCCTGGAGCCGTTCGAGTTTGCCAATCCGCCCACGGTGATCGTGTCGGGCGTGATCCCGACCGAAGACGACATTGAGGATGCCGATGTTCGGTTCGAAACCCGCGCCGATCGCTTTCATTGGTGGCGGCTCACCGCCACGAATCTGGCGGCCACCGTTTGGTGGCGTGGTCAGTCACTGATCGTCACCAATCTCGATTCCGGGTTTCACGGGGGACGAATTTCAGGAAACCTGGCGGTCGACTTTTCGAGTTCGTCGGATTCGATTTTCCGATTCGATTCCGTCTTGGCCGAGGTTCAGTTGCGCAGCCTGCTGGCGGAGGTGGCGCCCTCGACCAATCGGATCGATGGCGTTGTAGGCGGGCGGTTGACGGTGCGCGAAGCCCATAGCCGTACCAATGGCCCGTGGATCGGCGGCGGCGTGGCGCGACTGCGGGACGGTTTCCTGTGGGACCTGCCGCTGTTCGGTGGCATGTCGTCGGCGTTGGATCGCATCGCACCGGGAATTGCCCAGAGCCGCTTCAATTCGGGTTCGGCGTCTTTCTCGATTACCAACCGCACGGTGCGTAGCCAGGACATGGAATTTCGCTCGGCCTCGATGCGGCTGCAGGCCACGGGAACGGTGGATTTTGACAGCCGGCTCGATGCCGTGATGCGCGCCGAGCTGTTGCGCGACGTGCCAATACTGGGTCCGCTTGTTAGTCTGGCCTTGTCGCCGGTGACCAAGCTCTTCGAGTACGATGTTCGCGGAACCCTCGGCAGACCGGAGACCTCGCCATCGCATGTGCCGAGCGTTCTCATGGCGCCGCTGCGTCCGCTGCAGACCTTTCGCAGTTTGCTGCCCGGCGAGTCGGAGAAACCGGCTCCGACAGATCCCTCGAAGCGCGATCCGGCGACACCGGCTCCGACTTCCGGAAAATAGAACGACCCCGGAAACGAGCGATCAACCCGCTCGGTGACACTGACGATCGAAGCTGCCGACAGAATTGGGAATTGCATGGACTACGAACTGATCGCCTTCGAAACCCCAGCCGCGTTGGCTGAAGAGGTCGCGTCTCGCCTCACGCGTCACGTGCAGGCGGCCGCCGCGCGAGGGGACTCCTTTCGGCTGGCTCTTTCGGGGGGCCGGATTTCGAACGATCTCTTCCGCGCTCTGGCGGCCATGGCGGCCGACGCAGGCGTTCGGAACGCCTGGCGGTGTGTCGAGTTGTTTTGGGCGGATGAACGGTGCGTTCCGCCCGACCATCCGGACAGCAACTACCGTACGGCTTTGGAGTTGTTGATCGTGCCGCTGGGCATTGCCCCGAGCCAAGTGCACCGACTCGAAGGCGAACTGGAACCTGCAGAAGCCGCACGCCGGGCTTCTGCGATGCTTCGTGCGGGAGCTTCGGGAACGAAGGATGGGTTGCCCGAGCTGGATCTGATCCTGCTGGGGATGGGGGAAGACGGCCACGTCGCCTCGCTCTTTCCGGGGGCCGATTCCGCGGTCGTGGCATCACGCTCACCGTTCTTGGACGTCGTCGGCCCCAAACCGCCACCTCGTCGCGTGACGATGAGCTATGCGCAGCTGGCCGCAGGCAATGAGGTCTGGGTTTTGGTCTCAGGTCAGGGTAAGGAAATCGCCTTGCGAAACTCACTTCGCGGTGGCGCAATCACTCCGCTTGGTGCTTTGCTCCAAACGAAACCCTGTACTATTTTTACTTCAGTGGGGCATGATGAACGGGCTGGCTCCTAGGAAAGCTCCTAGGGTTTTGAACTCGGGCTTCACGGTCCACGGAACATTTTGGTGTCCACTAAGGGTTGGCAGAGAGACCTGGCTCGCGACGGAGCAGTGGACACCTCTTCAGTTGGCTCTGTCGCAGATCTGAGCGCCCGGGTGAGTGCGTCTTGTGGTCTCATCACCAAGGGGATCGACCGAAAGGTTGATCCCCTTTCCCGTTTTTTGGACGTCAGCCGATCTCTCCTTTTGTCATGACTACTCATTGCCACGCCTGCGGATTCGATTGGACCTCCTCCCGTCAGCCCAGTCGCGGAGATTCCTGCAATCAATGCCGTGCAGATCTTCGCGTCTGTCTGAACTGCAAGTACTTCGACAAAACGGCTGCCTACCAATGCCGAGAACGCCGGGCGGATCCGGTTCAGGAAAAGGCGGCGGCCAACTTCTGCGAGTACTTCGAATTCATCCGACGAACCTTTTCCGGCAAGTCCGAGAATTCTCGCGAAGCCTCCGCCCGCTCCGCTCTGCGTAGCCTCTTGGGCGAGGATTGAGCCGCATCCAATATTTCTTAGAACGCGCTAAAGGTTCCTAGGGTGAATGCCGATGTGATGTTAGGGATCGCGGTGTGATCTCTACGGGTGTGAGACATATAACCACCTGTTGGTTAGTATCTTAGATCTAAACTTGGCAATCAACTCTAGACGGAGACTCCTCGGAGCGCTCCGGGTAAGGAATCATGAGCGTTTTCTTTCAGATCGTGTTGTTGGCGGTGTGCTTCGTGGTTACGACCGTTCTCTCGGCGTGTCTGTCGGTGGTGGGCGGAATGTCCGACGAGTGGGCCTAACCGCCTGGGTGTCGAGTCAGCCCGCGTCACTGGGGTCTGGGCTTGAGTTGCCTCGGACGCTGTGTTGCCGTGGGCGAGTCCGTGAGTGCCCCAGCGACCAACCTTGGAACCGGTTCCACTTCTGGTTCCCGTCGATTCCGCCTTTCCCCAACGCATTGGATTCTGGTGGGCATTGCCGCCGGAATCTTCATCGGCGAGGTGTTTCCCTCCTGGGAGCCGGAGATGCGGATTCTCTCCACGGCGTTCCTGCGGCTGATCAAGTGTCTCATCGTCCCGATCCTCTTTGGGACGCTGGTGGTGGGCATTGCGGGTCATGGGAGTGAACTCAAGGCGGTCGGCCGCCTCGCGTTTCGGGCGATTCTTTACTTTGAGATCGCCACCACCTTGGCCCTGATCATCGGACTGGCAGCGGTAAATCTCGCGAAGCCGGGTGTCGGGCTGCATCCACCCGCGTCCGCGGTTCCGGACGCCCCCGCCGCGGTGAAGACGATGGAGCCGTCCTTGTTGCGGCTGATTCCCGAGAGCTTCTTCCGCGATGCGGCTGACAACAACGTGATGCGCGTGGTGGTCTTTTCGATCCTGTTCGGCATCGCGACGGCGCAGTTGGCCGGGCCGGCTCGGGAGACAATGGTGGCCTTTTGCGACAGTCTTTCGGCGGTGATGTTTCGGATGATCGCCCTGGTCATGCTTTTGGCTCCGATTGGAGTGGGGGCGGCCATCGCATCGACCGTCGCCCACAGCGGATTTCACGTCCTGTTGCAGTTGGCCAAGCTCCTGGGAACGCTTTACGGCGCCCTGGCGGTTTTCTGCCTGGGTGTGCTGCTTCCGGTCGCGTTGTTGGCCCGGGTGCCGGTGCTCGGATTTCTTCGCGCGGTGAAAGATCCAGCGCTGCTGGCGTTTTCGACCACCTCCTCCGACGCCGCGCTGCCGGACGCGCTGCGTCGTATGGTCGAATTCGGAGTGCCTCGTCGCATCGTTTCCTTTGTTCTCCCGCTCGGCTACTCCTTCAATCTCGACGGTACCACGCTCTATCTGGCCGTCGCTTCGGTGTTCGTCGCGCAGACCGCCGGCATGGACCTGTCGATTGGACAGCAGGTCAGCATCCTGCTCACGCTGATGGTCACGAGCAAAGGCGTGGCGGCGGTGCCGCGGGCTTCGTTTGTGATCCTCCAAGCGACGCTGTTGGACTATAAAATTCCCATGGAAGGGCTGGTGCTGATCCTCACCGTCGACGCCTTCATGGACATGGCGCGAACCACGGTGAATCTGGTGGGAAACTGCCTCGCCTCTGCGGTGCTGGCGCGCTGGGAAGGCGTGTTCCGCAGTGGCGAAGTCGAACCGCCGCCGGCCGCATCCTGATGCGGCGCGGTGACCTATTCTTCCGTGTCGAGGGAG
>JANXMD010000802.1 GCA_025354845.1 Verrucomicrobiota bacterium
ACGCTGCTCGGCGGCGGACGCAGTTCTCGTCTCTACCAGGCCGTCCGTGAAAAATCCGGGCTGGCCCACTCCGTCAATGCCTGGATCTACACCCCGGGTATGGCGGGGCTGTTCGGCATCAGTGCGGTTTGTGATGGAAACCGGTTCAGCGCCGTGCGCGACGCGGCGCTCGCCGAGGTGGACCGGCTCAGTGAGGAGCTCGTTTCCAGCGCCGAACTGGCCAAAGCAGTGAAGCAGTTCACCGTGGGAACCCTCGCGGCACGCAAGACCATGGAGGGTCAGGCCCAGGATCTCGGGAGCAACTGGATGGCGGCGCACGACCTCAATTTCAGCGAACGCTATCTGGCCGCCGTGCGACGCCTCACTCCGGAGCGTCTCCGCGAGGTGGCCAACCACTATTTCTGTGAATCCAATCGCACAGTCACCGCGCTGCTGCCCACTGGATCGTCGCCCAGAATCGAGGCCGACAATGAGGTGTGCCAGGAGCACTCGGTCCGACTGTTCACCCTGAAGAACGGGCTCCGGCTGCTCGTGAAAGAGGATCACCGGCTTCCGTTTGTCGAATTCAGAACCGTGTTTCTCGGCGGCCTGCTCGTCGAGTCGCCGGAGCGATCGGGCATCACTTCGCTGATGATCAAGATGCTCTCCAAGGGAACCACGACGCGCTCCGCGGAACAGCTCGCCAGTGAGATAGAAAGCCTCGGCGGCAGCCTGGAGCCGTACGTGGGCAACCACAGCTTCGGCGTTGCGGCCGAGGTCCTGCGCGATGATTTCGAGACCGGCCTGCAGCTACTCAGCGACGTGCTGCTGCGTCCCGGCTTCCCAGCCACTCCCCTGGAGCGTGAGCGCGAAATCCAGCTCGCCGGGATCCGCGGTCAGCGCGATCACCTGCTCCAATGCGCCTTCCGCGCCATGCGGCGTCAACTGTTCGGCGAATCCGGCTACGGACTGGAATCGCTCGGCACGGAATCCAGCGTCCAGTCCATCACCGCGGCGGCGCTGCGGGAGTTCCATGCCGCCATGGTCCGACCGGAAAACGCGGTCCTCGCCATTTTCGGCGATGTCCATGCGGACGCCGTGCGCGGCGCGGTTGAGGCGGCGTTCACTACCTGGACGGCAACGGGGCAGCCGATCCGCGAAGCCACCGCCTCACCGGCAACGGATGCGAGTCGCTCCGAAGAAAAGCGCGACAAGGAACAGGCCGTTCTTGCCCTCGGGTTCCCCGGCACCACCTTCGGCGCCGAAGACCGCTATGCCCTGGACCTGCTGCAGGAGGCCTGCAGCGACATGGGATCCCGGCTCTTTCTGCGCATCCGAGACGAGCTCGGTCTCGCGTATTACGTGGGCGCGACGCACTTCCCGGGACGCACCCCAGGCTACTTCGCCTTCTATTGCGGAACCGCCCCAGACAAGATTGACCTGGTGGAAACCGAGCTGCGGGCCCAGGCCGAGGCGCTGAGACGCGACGGGCTCACTCGGGAGGAACTGGAACGGGCCAAGGCCAAAGTCATCGGCCAGCGCAAGATCGCCCGCCAGGATCTGGGCGGACTCGCCCTCACCCATGCCCTGGACGAGCTGTATGGGTTCGGTCACGCCCACTCGGAGGGCGACGACGACCGCTACGCCGCGGTGACTCTCGAGGCCATTCGGACCGCCGCCGAGCGGTATTTCCGTCCGGAAGTGGCCCAACTCGCGGTCATCCGCGGCGCCTAGCCGACGACGAAACGGGTGTCCCTGGAGTGGAATCCGCGCCCTTGAACGCCCAGATTCCCGCGGAAACTCGCCTTGCGCCACCTGCCCCCGGTGTTACGTTTTCAAAAGTTCGACATGCCCGAAGACCCAGATTCCAGCCGCGGACCCGGATCCGGTCCCAGCATCCAGGCTCGCACCTGGATTGTCTGGATCGTTATTGCCGCGCTGTTCCCCCTCCTGTTCTTCTTCAACAAGAACAGCCAACCGCGATCGCAGGCCATCTCGCATCGCAAGTTGCTGGAGTTGGTCGCATCCAATCTGGTTGAGAGCGCCGAGATCAACTACAGCGCCCAAACCCAGATCCTACGCGTGGTCCGGGGCCGCTACATTGCGGAGCCGGGCAAGACCAACTCGGCCACCATCCCCTTCGTCATCGAGACCCGCCTGACCTCGGAGACCGAAGACCGCCTACTCCAATCCGGCGCCTTCCGCGCGGTGGAAAACAACAACGTCTTCCTTCAGGTCCTGATCGGACTGCTGCCCTTCGCTCTGGTGGCGGCGATCATCTGGTTTGTCTTTGTCCGCCAGATCAAGGCTGCCGGTCGCGGCGCGCTGAGCTTCGGCAAGTCCAAAGCCCGTCTGCTGGCCAAGGATAAAAATAAAACCACCTTCAAGGACGTCGCCGGTGTGGACGAGTCGAAGGAAGAGGTCGCTGAGTTGGTTGAATTCCTCAAGGACCCGAAGAAATTCCAGAAACTGGGCGGCCGGATTCCCAAGGGCATCCTCATGGTGGGCCCACCGGGAACCGGCAAGACGCTTCTCGCCAAGGCCATCGCCGGCGAAGCCGACGCGGCGTTCTTCAGCATCAGCGGTTCTGATTTCGTGGAAATGTTCGTCGGTGTCGGCGCCAGCCGGGTCCGCGACATGTTCGAACAGGCCCGCAAGAACACCCCCTGCCTCATTTTCATCGACGAAATCGACGCCGTCGGACGCTCCCGCGGTCATGGCCTCGGCGGCGGCAACGATGAGCGCGAGCAGACGCTCAATGCACTGCTGGTTGAAATGGACGGCTTCGACACCCACGACGGGATCATCATCATCGCGGCCACCAACCGGCCCGATGTGCTGGACCCCGCGCTGCTGCGCCCGGGTCGTTTCGACCGCCAGGTGACCGTCAATCTTCCGGACGTCCGGGGCCGCGAAGCGA
>JANXMD010000811.1 GCA_025354845.1 Verrucomicrobiota bacterium
GGGCGCCGGATCCGCCTTAAGTACCTTGCGCGACGCCGCGGCCGATGTGCCCGGGGACCATGCCCGGTTCTGGGACCTTCTTGCCCGGTTGGGTCGCGCGGACGAGGCACGCCGTCTCGCGAGCACCTATGCCGATCCCCCCGCGGGCGCCGCAGATCAAGAACGGATCGGTACCGCCCTCACCCAACTGGGATTGTGGGACGAGGCGATCGAATTCTACACCCGATGCGGTGAACACCCCGAGGGACGGGTACGGGTGGCCCACGGATCGGCCCTGGTGCGGCGGGAGCGCTGGCGCGAGGTCCGTGAGCTGGCGACGCGCATGCGCGAGCGGACGGACGACAATGGGTCGTGGCTCGGCTACAGCCGTTACCTGGACGGAGTGGCATTCCTCGGGTTTGGCCAGACCAACGAGGCCATCGGAGAATTCCGTCGACTGCTCGAAACCCCTCACAGCGATCCACGGGCGGCCCTCGCGGTCGGGTCCGACCTGGTGCAGCGCCGATTTCCCGAAGTGGCGATGAGCCTCCTGCACCGCCGCGAGCATGACTTTTCAGAGCTCCCTGAGTTCTGGCGGATCCTGGTCCGTGCCGCGGTCCAACAAGGCGACGCCGAGCAGATGCTCACTGCCGCGCGTCGCGAATGGACCCTCGATCCAACGAATCTGGAATCCGCGAACGATCTCTCCGTGGCCCTCCTGGTCAACGAGACGGAGCCGGAACTGACCCGCCAACTCACCCGCCGCGTGCTCGACGCCGATCCGGAATCGGTGCCGGCGATGATCCATCACAGTCTCGCCCTGCTGGGAGACGGGCTCCCTCGGGCCGCTCGGCCACTGCTCGAGTCCCTGGATTCCAGCGCCCTTCCCGCCGCTCAACGAAACTCGCTCGCCTACGCCCGCGCCCTGCTCGCAGCAAGCGACCAGCGACCGACAGACGTGGTCGCCAGGCTGCGTGAACTCCATCCCGCCTTCCTTTTTCCGGGCCAACAAGCGCATGCCGAGGCCCTATGGCAACGCTTTGCAACAACTCCGTCCACAAGCGGACAGTGACACCCGCTCCAGAGTTGCCGGCAGTGAATCCCTTTGGCGGTGCCGGCAGGCGCGCTATACTCCTCCACGATGTCTTCAGCAGTGCCGCAATTCCTAAAACGATGGCTGATCACGACGCTCGCCGTGCTCGTCGCGGCCAACGTCGTGCGTGGAATCCAGTACGACTCCCTGACCGCCCTGCTGGTGGCGTCCGCGTTGCTGGGATTCCTAAACGCCTTCGCACGGCCGTTGATTCTCGCGCTGTCCCTCCCCCTACTTCTCGCCACGCTCGGCTTATTGCTGCCGGTGATTAATGCCCTCCTTCTCTGGTTTGTTGGATCCTCGGTGACGGGATTCCACGTTTCCGGATTCTGGCCCGCCTTTTGGGGCGCCTTGGTGATCAGCATTGTGTCGCTGCTTGGAAGCCTCTTTCTCGGCGGAACCGTCAAATCGCGGGTCAAGGTCCGTCACTCGAATCCGCGCCGCCGCGAAGAGGACGACGGTCCGGTGATCGACGTCTGAGGGCCCGCATGCCGCGCCCTACTGTTCAATTCCTGGGAGGGCGCACGCGTCCCCGCAGTCGAACCGTCCGGAAACGATGGGTTCTCGGGCTGACAGTCGCGGTCGCCGTCGCCTCCATGGGCTCTTGGTGGTGGTGGGTGCGCACGCACGGCAAACCAGCCATCGCCTCCCCGGCACCGATCCCTTCGAACAACCCGGTGGCCGTCCCCTTGCCAGCACGTCCGCTACCGCTTCCGCTGGCGGCAAATCGTCCGCCCCCTGCGATCACCAATCGTCCCCGCCCCGCCCCGGTGCCAGTTTCCGTCGGAGCTAGGATCGGCCTCGCGTCCAATCCGCCGGCATTCCGTTCCCAGTCAATCGCGGCAACCACCACCAACACCATCAATGTCCCCGTCGCCCGGATGTCGTCCGTGCCGATCCCTGGATCCGAATCCACCAACCTGTCCAATCTCGCCCCTGGGGATTCCACCCGATGGTTTCTTCCTGCCACCAACCGCCTGGCGATCCAGATCGCGCTCGCGGCCCAGGGAATCTCCTGTGGCTCAATCGACGGCCTCGCGGGTGGACAGACGGAGGCGGCGCTGCGGGCCTTTCAGAGTCAGCAAGGACTGGAAGTGACCGGTCGCGCAGATACCGCCACGCTGAACCGACTCCAACCCGCCGGCCTTCGACTCACCACACGACAGATTACGGAGGCGGACCTCACCCGACTTCATCCAGTGCCAACCACCTGGGTGGGAAAATCGCAGGCGACGCGACTCGAGTTTGAAACCCTGCTCGAATTGGTGGCTGAGGAAGCGCAATCCCATCCACGGTTGATCCGTCAGCTCAATTCCTCGGTCGATTTTGACCGGATTCGCGCAGGGACCGTTCTGACCGTGCCCCGACTCGAGGCGCCGGCGCTCCGCCACGCCGCGTCCATCCGGATTAATCTCAGTCAGCGCTGGCTGCGGGCGTATGATGATCGTGGCACCTTGCGACTTCACTTCCCCTGCAGCATTGGCCGCATCGCTGAGAAGCGGCCGGTCGGAACCCTCCAGGTGCTGGTGACGGTGAAGGACCCCAACTACACCTTTGACCCCGCGGTGTTCCCCGAATCGGCCGAGGCTCGCGAGATTCGCACCAAGCTGATCGTGCCCGCAGGACCCAACAATCCGGTCGGCGTCGCCTGGATTGGGCTGAATCGGCCCGGCTTTGGCATTCATGGAACGCCATCCCCGGAGCAGGTGGGCCGAACGGAAAGCCACGGCTGCTTCCGTCTCGCGAATTGGAATGCCGAACTGCTCCGCCGCTGCACCGGACCGGGAACCCCGGTGATCGTCGAGCCCTGAGGATCGGACGCGCCGCCGCCGGCATCAGCCCGGATTGAGCGCACGGACCCAATCGGACACCGCCTGCCGCATGGCTTCTCCAGTTCGGGCCCTCGGGGTCACAAAACGCGGAGTGAACCACGGGAACGAGCCCACCAGATCCGGCGTAACGAGAATCTGCCCATCACATCCCTCGCCGCTGCCGATGCCGATGGTGAGCATCCTTTTGCAGCGAGTGGTGATTTCTTGCGCGACCGGTGGCGTGACCAATTCCAGGACACAGGCGAACACCCCCGCGGACTCCAGCGCAAGCGCGTCCTGAACCAGGCGGGTGCGCCCCTCGTCATCGCGTCCCTTGATGCGATACTTCCCGCCCTCCTCCACCACATGTTGGGGCAGCATGCCCAAGTGACCGCAAAACGGGATCCCGGCGTCGAGAATCGCTTCAATTTGCGGGAGGATCTCCGTTCCACCCTCCGCCTTCACGTATTCCGCACCGGCGTCGACGAGTCGTCGCGCGCTGGACACCGCCTGCTCCGGAGTGTCATAGGTGCGATACGGAAGATCGGCGCCAATCAGCGCCCGGGGCCGCGCGTTGGCCACCGCACGGGTGTGGTGAACCATGTCGTCCATCGTCACCAGTGTCGTGTCAGGATGACCGAGCACCACCATCCCCAGCGAATCCCCCACCAGCAGCAAGGGGACCCCGGCCTCGTCCAATAGGCGGGCGATGGGATAGTCATAAGCGGTCAGCGCCGGGATGCATGCCTTCCCCTTGCGTGCGGCAAGAGAGGCCACCGTCTGCTTGGGCAACTCAGGTTCCGAATTCACGCGGGAACGTTCGCCGGAAAAACGCCGCCGTCCAATCCGCAAAGCGTCACCCGGAGCCCGGCCGACTCGACCACTCGATCCAATCCAAGGACACCACGGTCACACTGAATGCCGACAGCGGGATCGTTATCGATGAGCAGGTTGCCATCGAGATCGAGGTAATCCGCGAGGTCGGCCAGATGCGCCGCGGCGGTGATGAGCAGCGACGATTCGATCATGCAACCCAGCATTGTCTTGAGCCCCAATTCCCGCGCCGCCCGCAGAGCCTGCAGCCCGCCGGTGAGGCCGCCAGTCTTCACCAGCTTCACATTCACCCCGTGCACGCAACGGGCGCAACGGGGCGCATCCGCGGCGGTTTGAAAGAGCTCATCACCGATCAGCGGCAGCGGAGACCGCTCCTTCAACCAGAGCCAGTCCGCGTCCGGAAGCGCAGGCGGCATGGGCTGTTCAACCAACTCCACCCGTCCGGTACCGGCCAGCCATTCAATGTGCGACAACGCCTCTTCGCGAGTCCCCCACGCGGCGTTCGCATCCACGCGGATCGGAACACCCGGTGCCGCCGCCATCAACGCCGACAGGTTTTCCCGATCGGCTTCGACCCCAACCTTCACCTTCAACAAAGGCATGCCCCCGGCAACCGCAGCGGCGGCCTTGCGGGCCATTACTTCCGGCGTGTCGATGCCAAGACTGAAGGACGTGACATGCCGTCCCTCGGTGAATCCAAGTCCGAGGAACTGGTGCACCGGCACGCCGACTGCCCGAGCGGCACCATCAAGAAGGGCGAGATCGAGAGCGCACCGTGCCGGCGGGCTCGAAGGGCGAATCGAATCGAGGTACGCAGCGCTCTCGACAAGGTGATCGAAGGAAAGTCTCGACGCATCCACCACGGAAAGAAACCGGGACACCGAGTGGACATCTTCCTGGTACTGCGAGGACGGCGACGCCTCCCCGATTCCTCTTCTCCCAAGCGAATCCTCGAGTTGAACGAAGACCACAGGGTGAAATCGCTTTCCACCCCCTGCGGCCGACGTCCCGGAAATGGCCCAGGGATCGCGCAAGTGCAGGTCGAACCGTTGCTGAACCAGGCGCAGACTCATGACGGGGCGATGCCAGCGACCTGCAACACCTCGGACACCACGGAAAAACTGCCAAAGGCCACCACTCGATCCCCAGGCGCAGCGGCTTCAATCGCCGCTCGGTAGGCTTCCGACACTCTAGGATATCCACGCACCAGGTTCTCACTCGTCCCCGTCGTCAGATGATTGAGGGAAACGCTCGCCTCAAGTCCGCGGGGCCCCTGCGTCGACGCCACGTGCCACACATCCACCACCGGCCCCATGGCGTCCAGAACTCCGCGGAAATCCTTGTCGCGAAGGATTCCAAAAACCGCATGGACGCGTCCTCTGCGTTCCAGGCGGCCGATCGACTCCGCCAACACCGCCGCAGCCTCCGGATTGTGGGCGACATCCACGTAGATCTCCGGCGAGTCGCCAATCTTTTGAAATCGGCCGGTCAACCGAACCGAGATCAGTCCGGCACGAATCGCCTCCTCAGAGACGGAGCACCGATCTCGCAGCGACTCCAACACCGCCAGCACTCCGGCGGCGTTTTGGATCTGTTTGGAACCTCCAAGGGCGGGAAACGGCAGACGCTGGAAGCACCACGCCTCCCCCTGGAAGTCCCATCCGGAGGATTGCAGCGAGGCGCGAAAATCACGTCCCTGCACTCGTAAACGTGCACCGATCTCAGCGGCCACTCGAAACACCGATTCGGGGGGATTCGGATCGCTGCACACGGCGGGTCTTCCCTCACGATAGATATGCGCCTTTTCGAATCCGATGTGTTCCCTCGTGGGTCCAAGAAACTCCACATGGTCCACGCCGATCGACGTGATCACGCCGCAATCAGCATCGAGCACATTTACCGCATCCAACCGGCCACCGAGACCGATCTCTAGCACCCACACGTCCAAGGACTCCGTCGCCAAGGCGTGAAACGCGGCCAGCGTGTCCAACTCGAACTCCGTCAACTCCCGGGCACCCGGCACCCTCAGAACCTCGTCGAATGCGGACTCGAGTGTGGCGTCCTCGACGCAGCGACCATCAATCCGGATACGCTCGTTGAAAGAGATCAGGTGCGGCGAGGAGTAGAGTCCGACGCGATACCCGGCTGCGCGAAGGATGCAATCCAACATCGCACAGGTGGACCCCTTCCCGTTGGTGCCGGCGACCGCAATGACCACCGGCGCCCGATGAACCTGCATCTGATGGAGAACGGTGCGGACGCGGTCCAATCCCAGAACGATGGGAATGGGTCGCGAAGCCGCCTCCTTCTTGGCCTGTTCCCAAGGTTTCATTCCACGTGATGACGATTCCGAGCCGACTTGTCTAGTCACCGACCCAGCGCCTCGCGGAGCTTCTCCAAGGACAAGGTATTGATCACGTCGGCCTTCGTCAGCCAGCCTTTCCGTGCAATGCCGGTGCCGAGCCGGAGCCACTGGACGTGTTCCAATCGGTGGGCATCGCAATTGATCACGCACCGCACGCCCTTGGACGTTGCGTAGTGCCAGAGCCGCCAGTCGAGATCGAACCGGTACGGTGACGCGTTCAATTCGATCCAGGTGCCCGTGGCAGCGCAGGCGTCGATCACCGCGCGTTGATTGAGTTTGTAGGCATCGCGTTCCAGCAGCAGACGGCCGCTGAGATGACCCAGCATGTGAACGAATGGATTCTCCGCGGCGGCAATAAAGCGTCGGGTGTTCTCCGCTTCTTCACCCGAGGGCACGTGCAGGCTCGCCACCACGACGTCGAGCTTGGCCAGCACGTCGTCCGAGAAATCGAGTCCGTCCTTCAGAATATCCACTTCGGATCCGGTCAGCAGCCGGAAATCAGATCCGCGATCCGCAAGCTTCTGGTTTACTTCAGCCACTTCAGCGAGCTGTTTAAGCAGCCGCATTTCGTCGAGACCGTTCGCTTGAAAACTGGCGCGTGAGTGATCGGTGATAGCCCAGTAGGACAATCCGAGTTCCTCCATGCGGTCCGCGATGTCGGAAAGCGTATTGCGCCCATCGCTCCAGTCCGAGTGATTGTGCAGCGATCCCCTCAGATCTGTCCATTCCACCAGCCGTGGCAATTCGCCCTTTTCGGCAGCAGCAAATTCACCCATGTCTTCGCGCAGTTCGGGCGGGACATAAGCCAGGTCCAGGCGCGCGAAAATCTCCTCTTCCGTTTGGCAGAGCAATCGCAAGTTGGGATCGCG
>JANXMD010000831.1 GCA_025354845.1 Verrucomicrobiota bacterium
GGGCCCGAGCGGCAGCTCGGGCCCAATCTCATCACGACCAGCGAAGCGCCGCCGTGGCCACCCGGACGAAAGGAAGCCGCCGCCACACGTCCCCGTCTCCTTGGATCGGAAACCCTCCACGTGCGCGTTGGCGTTTCGCTCGCGCGGAACGGGGAGTTACGGCGGCGCGCAGCACCGCCCCACCCAATACCCAGCAGGCCATTTTCCCTCGCCTCTGGAGCTTGCCCGATGGCCGGATGACGGGTACTTAGGTGGGATGCGTTTTCGTCCTTGTCTGGCCGTCGTCGTGACCGCCTCCCTCGCCGCCACGGGCTGCAAGAAGGAGGAGATTCAAGTTTATCAGGCCCCCAAGGACATCGCCTCGGCCGGTGCTGTCGCCTCTGGGACGGAAATGCCGGCTACGTCACCGCATGCCAATCCCGCCGCCGGCGCAGAGCGTCCGCCCTGGACCGTTCCCGACGGCTGGAAGGAAAAACCCCGCGAGGGCACCTCGATGCGCATCGCCAGCTATGGCGTCACCGCCCCGGACGGCCGCAGCGTGGACATCTCGGTGGTGCCTCTCGGTCCGGTCGCCGGAAGTGAACTCGACAACGTCAACCGCTGGCGTCGCGAACTGAAGTTGGGCGAAATTAGCCAGGTGGATCTCGCCGGCCTGACTACTTCAGCGTCGATTGGAACAATGGCCGGCAAACTTTTCGACATGGTCGGAGACCAGCCGACGCTGGATGGCAAGTTCAAGGCGCGCACCGTGGCGGCGATTCTGAGCACCGGCGGAACCACCGTGTTTTTCAAGATGATCGGCGAAGACGCGCTGGTGACGGAGAACAAGCCCAAGTTCCTGGCTTGGCTCAAGTCGGTGGATACCGGCGACGCATCGGCCCCGTCGACCGCCTCTGCAGGCGCGCCAGCATCGATTGCCGCGCCGGCACCTTCGGCTACGCCTCCCGGTATGGCTGGTCCGGTGGTGGCCCCGCCATCAACCGACCTTCCCCAATGGGAGGTGCCGGATGGTTGGAAGCCCAAGGCGGCGACCACGATGCGCCTCGCGAGTTTTGGGGTCGGAGCGGATGGAGATCTCTCCGTGGTCGCGCTCGGACCTGGCGCCGGCGGCACGCTGGCGAACGTGAATCGCTGGCGCGGGCAACTGGGCCTCGCCTCGCTTTCTGAGGCCGAGTTGGCCACAGGCACCTCGGCACTCAGCCTGGCGGGCGGCCAAACCGCCACACTCGTCGATCTGACCGGAGCTGGACAGTTCGCTGGGCGGAAAATACTCGCGGCCATCATTCCGCGTCCCGATCGGACCTGGTTCTACAAGCTATCGGGCGACGCCGCGCTGGTGACCGCTGAAAAGGATCGCTTCGTGAAGTTCATCAAGTCGGTGAAGTATTGACCGGGCGCCGTCGTCCCATTGTCGCTCCGGATTTCGCCGCCCCATCCTTTCGTGAAACGCCTCCTCGCCCCACTCACCTCGCTCCGACTGACCGTCACGTTGCTGGCGCTCGGCATCGCGGTGGTGTTTTTCGGCACCCTGGCTCAGACCGAGGATGGCCTCTATGTCGCCCAGGCCCGGTATTTTCGATCCTGGTTCTCCACCTGGTCGCCGCACACACCATCGCTCAAGTGGATCGTGGTCCCACTGCCGGGCGGGTATCTGTTGGGTACCTCCCTGCTCGTGAATCTCATCGCCGCCCACATGGTGCGGTTCAAGTTCGCTTGGAAGAAATCAGGCATCCTGCTCTCGCACCTCGGCATCATCGTGCTGCTGGTCGGTCAACTCGCGACCGACATGTTGGCGCGTGAAAGTCGCATGAGTTTTGCCGAAGGTGAATGGCGCAACTACACGGAAGATTTCCAGCAGACCGAACTCGTTTTCCTCAGCGCCGCCACAGATCCCGCGCTGCAGACCGTGGTGGCTGTCCCCGACTCCCTGCTCACCGCCGGTGCGGAGTTCCGCGTCCCCGAACTCCCCTTCAGGATCAAGGTGCGCCAGTGGATGCCGAATTCGGACCCGGTTTTCCTGCCGCCCATGATGCAGCAGACCAACCCACCCCAGACCTCGATGGGCATTGGCAAAGTCTTCACCTTTCAGGAGGCCGAGGTGAGCCGGAAGATGGACGACAAGAACATCCCGTCAGCGTTGCTGGAAATCTCCTCCACCAACGGCACGTCGCTGGGAACCTGGGCGGTTTCCGACTGGGCGGGCGAGCCGGCGTTGCAGGGCGGGGCACGGCGGTATTGGGTTCGCATCTTCAGCGGAGCGACAAACCGTGCTCAACTGCAGGCGGCGATGGAGCAGTTCTTTTCGATGACGGCTTCGATCTACAACAAGCTGGTGGTTCCCCAGTCGGTGTCCGTCGGAGGCCGGAACTATGAGTTTACGTTGCGCCCACGGCGCTACTATCAGCCCTTCACGGTGAAGTTGTTGAAGACCACGCATGAGATCTATGCCGGAACGGCGGATGGACCGGATTCAGAAGGCATTCCCAAGAATTTCCAGAGTCGCGTGCTGGTGGATCACCCGTCCGATGGACGCCGTGAGGTGGACATCTACATGAACAACCCGCTTCGGTATCGCGGACTCACCTTTTTCCAATATCAGATGGGTCGTGATGAAGCCGCCGCCAGCCGTGGCACGAGTGTGCTGCAAGTGGTAAAAAATCCGTCCTGGCTCACGCCCTACCTGGGATGCGCCTTGGTGGCGCTCGGACTCCTGGTGCAGTTCGGCATCCATCTCACTGCGTTCGTTTCGCGCCCGCGACCCGCCGCCGCGCCGGCGTCCACCTCCAAAGTCTCCCGTCGATGAAACGTCTCCTCCCGATCCTCATTCCGGTGGTGTTCGTCGCGTGGTTTCTGGGCGCGCTGGCGTCCGCGAGCGATCGCGATTTTGCCTACTCTCGCTTTGGCAAGCTGCCGCTCTTGTTCAAGGGCCGCCATCAGCCGATCGATTCCTTTGCCCGCAACTCACTGGTTCAGATCTACGAGCGCTACGCCTTCTACGATCCGATCGAGAAGCGCTCGATCCCGGCCACCGAGTGGCTGGCGGAGGCGCTCTTCCGTCCGGATCCAGCGCGTGAGCGGCGGGTCTTCCGGGTGGATCATCCCGATGTGATCTCCCTGCTCCAGCTTCCCCTCAAGGACGACGCCAAGGGCTTCGACGGAAAGCATTACTCGTTCAACCAGATCCTCGGCGGCACGAACATCAACTCCCTGCAGGAACAATCGCAGCGAGCCTCGGCGAAGGACGATTCGCAGCGCGATGCTTTTGATCAGGCGGTGTTGCGGCTCGGCAACGCGCTGATGCTTTTCAACGCACTTCAAAACACCGCGCGTCCGCTCGGTGTGACTCAACTGGTTCCCGAGCTGACTCAATTTCAACAAGCCGTTCCTCGCGGACAGGGCGCCCTCGAAGCGGCACGGGCGAAGTCGTCAGACGACAAGGCCGAGCCCCAGCAGGATCCGCTGGTCCGCTCCGTGGTGCGGTTTCTTCAGCAGAGGGGCGAGCGGTCCGACAAGGTGCCGCTCATCCTGCCTCCGGAGGGTGGGTCGAACTGGGCGCGGTTTGCGGATCGGATGCTCGACTTCACCGGTGGATCCACAATTCCAGCGGCAGCAATGTCGTGGGCCAAGATGGGCGATGCCTATGCGGCAGGGGATGCCGGGGCCTTCAACGCGGCGCTCACTGAATACGAGCGGTTCTGCGTGTCGCAGATTCCGACCGATGTCGCCAAGGGTGTGAACGAGGAGTTCTTCAACCGCATGGCTCCATTCTACCATGCCCTCGCCATCTATGTGGCGGCGTTCCTGGCAGCGGTCGTCTTCTGGTTCCGATTCTCAGAGACGGCCCGGCAAGTCTCCGTGCGGCTGACCTGGATCGCCCTGGCCATTCATACGGTCGGTCTGGTGTATCGCATGTGGCTGGAGGGCCGGCCGCCGGTCACCAATCTTTACTCCTCGGCGATCTTCATTGGCTGGGGCTCCGTGGTGCTCGGGCTGGTGCTGGAGCGGTTTTGGCGCAATGCCATCGGCCTCGCCGTCGGCAGCACACTGGGCTTCGTGACCCTTATCATTGCGCATAACCTGGCGCTCGAAGGCGACACCATGGAAATGCTGCGCGCAGTGCTCGACACCAACTTCTGGCTCGCGACGCATGTGGTCGTAGTGACGCTGGGATACGCGAGTACCTATGTCGCCGGCTTCCTAGCGATCGTGTACGTCGTTCGCGGGTTCTTCACCGGCGGGCTCGATGCGGCCACCGCGCGATCCCTGGCGCGCATGGTCTATGGCATCGTGTGTTTCGCCACCTTGTTCAGCTTCGTCGGTACCGTGCTCGGGGGCATCTGGGCCGATCAGAGTTGGGGCCGGTTCTGGGGATGGGATCCGAAGGAAAACGGCGCGCTCATCATCGTGCTTTGGAATGCGCTGATCCTACACGCCCGCTGGGGTGGCTGGGTCAAGGAGCGGGGACTGGTGAACCTGGCGATCGCCGGCAACATCGTCACCAGCTGGTCCTGGTTTGGAGTCAACATGCTTGGTGTCGGCCTGCACAGTTACGGCTTCATGAACGGTGCCTTTCAGGTCTTGGCTGCGTTTGTCGTGAGCCAGTTGCTCTTGATCACCCTCGGATGCCTGCCTTCGCGCCATTGGAAGAGCTTTCGAGGGGCGGTTCAGGTGGCGTAAGCGAGGGACTGAGTCGACGGGCGAACGTCGATGTGGAGAGTGCGGTGGCAGAGCGCAGCGGCGACACCGCTGTGAGCCCGAGCGCTTAAGGAAGCCGCCGGTGGATTTGCCGACCGGGTTGCGGAATCGAGCCCGGGCTTGGATTAACCCAAGTTCCGCAGTTGGACGGGGTGTTTATTGGGTTTTTGGCGGATCATGGGCTGGTTTTCTCCACTACATTTTCCACGAACTTGGATCCTTTGGGCCGACGATCACCTGAAGCAACCCGACGATGCCGCCCCGCTGGGGCTACCACGCACCGCGCCCGCTGCGCTACAGAGAGGCCGCCCCTCCGGGGCTACGGAGCGCTGGCATCCTGCCGGCGAGTTGGCTCCCAGCGCCGTCGGCGCGACATCCTCCGTTCAACCTGCGCAGACGATGCCGCCCCGCCGGGGCTCGATCGTATTGCGGTAACGGGTTCTACACAGATTGCGCACCGACGGCGCTCCTGATTGGGGCGTCCACCCCGCGTCATTCCCTAGCGCCGTCGGCGCGACATCGTTGTAGACACCACCTCCCGATGATTCTCCAGCCCTGTAGGGGCGACATCCTCCGCTCAACCTGCGCAGACGATGCCGCCCCGCCGGGGCTCGATCGTATTGCGGTAACGGGTTCTACACAGATTGCGCACCGACGGCGCTCCTGATTGG
>JANXMD010000846.1 GCA_025354845.1 Verrucomicrobiota bacterium
CAAATTCGCCGATGCCGCCGGATTGACCAGCCTGGTGGAAGTGCACGACGACGAGGAACTCGATCGCGCTCTGCGTTCGGGCGCCCGCCTTCTCGGCGTGAACAATCGCGACCTGAAGACTTTCAAGGTGGATCTCGGCACCACCGAGCGACTCGCACGACGCCTGCAGGCCGCCGGTGACGGAGTCTCGCGACTGCTGGTGGCAGAGAGTGGCATCCACACCCGTTCCGACGTGGTGCGGGTCCGCAACGCCGGATCCGGCGCCATCCTGGTCGGCGAATCGCTGATGAAAACCGGCGACATTGGCGCCAAGGCCTCCGAATTGCTGGGTGTCAGTCGCTGATCCCGGGTCAACGTTTCCGCCGGATGGCGCCGTTCACCAAGGTGCCAAGACTGCTGTTGGTGTAACTGCCCGCTCCAGTCGTCCGAAGCGCCAGCGCCTTGACCATGTACGCCGTATTCGTCCCGGGGCTGGAACGGTCCACCCAATGGGTCATCGTCGAATCCGCCTCGCCGACCGCCTCCCAGCCACCCTCATCCGTAGAACGATAAATCCGGAATCCATCGGTCGCCGAACGGTGCGCCGGCCAGTTCAGCAGTGTGACTCCACTCCGAAGGGTTGCCGTCACGGAAGCCACCGGAGGAATGGAATGCTCGCGAAGAAACGGATCCCCCATCAGGGCCGTGCTGCGGCAAGAAGTATTGGCGTTGGCTGCAAAGGTGTCCTGCAACGCAGTGACGTAAGGAGCGCCGAGTTCAAACCGATCCGGTCGCCACACCGTGCCCTGCCAGACATTCAACCAAGTTGCGGCCAGCACGCTGTCCGGCGAGGCCACCAGCACCCGGAGGAGATCGTCCTTCCAATGGAACCACTCATTAAAGAACGAGCCGAAGTAGAGCGTGAACATGGCCCGAGGCCGTCCGCCGCGACCGGAATCGGCCGCCGCGGCGGCGTTATGCTGGTGCGGCCCGCCGCCTGGCCCTACGGCATCGAATCCGCCAAAATCCCCGTGGATTCCCCACAGCACCGGGCTGTCGCTGAGGAAGCTGTCTTGGGATAACTCACCCGGATCGAGCTCAAATCGGCCGGAAAGGCGGCTTTGAATCCGCTGGGCACTGGGGACGAGCTGGGCAAACCGGGCATCGGAACTGATCCAGGCCCGCATCGCATCTTCAACGGGAAGGGCACCGCGGCGCCAGCGTGACGCCTTGTCGAGATATCCGCGAAGCAGGCGGATCTCCGTGCTCTCCAAGGACGAACCGCCCGCGAGGCTCGGGAGATAGCTAAAATCAATTCGGCCGACTCCAACCTCAAGACGCCCAGGCGATCCATCGGACTCCATCGGCAGGGTGTCCTGGTCGAGCCGGCCGTCACCGGCAATGTTGTTGTTGATCACGTTGCCCGCCGGTTTGGTCAGCCGGTCAGACCAGAGGCCTGTCATGTCGCCGTACCACGCATCCGCAGGATACGCCCCGCTGTGTTCCGGGTGTCCATCCAGGTTGTTGGCGAATCCAGAATACGGAATCGGCACATGCCCAATGAGGAATGCCACATGCATCCGGGTGGGAGCGGCATTGTACTGCGCCTTGATGAACGCCTTGATGCGCTGGGTCTGGATGGCGTTCTGAGGAATCGCACGATTCAGGTAGTCCTGATCATTCGGAACGGGGTACGAGAGGTCCACATGGCGCGCCACGTTGGTCGATACCACGCGCCAGCCGTCGGCACGAAGATCCCGGCGCAATGCCTGAAGATCGCGCTCCAGCGGCTTGGCCACCGTTTCATCGATCACAAGAATCGCCGTCCCCCGATCATCCACCACCGCACCCCGACGCGCCGCGGCGATGGTCGGAACTTCAGCCGCTGGAACCGTCGGATTCCGTCCAATCCGATATTCGTAGTACACGCCCGGAACTGCCGACCTGTCGGTCCAGGATTGCTCGCGCACCTCCGGAACCACGACGGCCCAATCGACACCCCCAAGGATCCGGCGACTGATTCCGTAGAGCGTCGAATTCGTCTTCGAGTCCCCTTCCCACCCGCGATTCCAGGTCAATTCGATCCCGTCACCGGTATCGCGGGCGCGCATCAGGTGCGTCCGCCGTGCACGCACATCCAGCAGGCGGGACATCATGGTGTCCGAAAATGGCTTCGTATCCGCCGCGCCGCGAAAGGTCTCAAACTCGGAGAGTGTTCCCTGCGCTGGAAAGGAACCGTTGGCACCCGACCCGAGGTGCACCCCTTGATCTCGCAATGCCGGGCCGGGAATGGCAGACACGCCGGTGTTGCTGTAGCCGGCGAAAGAGTCGTTGAGCTGAAGCCAGACGCGGGTCGGCGTATAGGCCAGCAAGAGTTCCCACGCCACCACGACCCCGTCGCCAGTCGGCATCCGGGGAACCTCCGCCACCATGTTGGTCACCACTCCCCCGCTCAGATCCGGGCTTTGGAACACCAACCGTCGACCTGAGGGATCCACACTCAACGCCCAAGGGCCGCATTCCACCAGTCGGCACCACTCGCCGGGACGGTCCTCGGGAGATCCGTGATACCAATCCGGTGTGTAGGTCAGGCGAAGAGTTCCGTTGGAGAAATTGAAGTTCGTCCGGGCCTGTCCCGACGCCATCCACACCGCCGGATACCGGAGCGTATCGCCGGTCCGCTCCGCACGGGCCGTGAAGGCCACCCCGGTTCCCTTGCGCTTCGCAACGCGACTCGTGCCACCTGACAGCGGCGGACATCCGAGATCGTTGGTGAGCGAGTCGCCATGAAAACGCCAGGCAGCCAGCGGGGCTGGCGCCACGTCGGCCTTGTCAACCGCCTCGAACTCGCCGGCCGCCGAAGCGACGAGGGCGGGGGCACAGAGCGACCCAAGCCAACGGAGCTGCCGCAGGGCGGCCTCCCAAAGGCGATGGGCTCGGAAAAAACCGTCCAGGCTGCGGGTCGCAATCATGAGAGGGGCATCGATGAGCCGTACATACCGACGAAAGTGCCCCCCGGCAACCTGCAGAAACTACGTTGCGTTCAATCCTTCAGCAGATCGCGCTGCCACGGAAGCAGCAGGCCCCATTCGTCGCTATCCCGGCGGGCGAGCGAAAACAGCGTTCCGCGAGCGGCAATGATCGTGGGATCGATTCCCAGTTCGGCAGCCTTCTTGTCCCGGCGAACCTTGAGCACGTCGGCATCGTCCAACTCCTGGCGCGACATGCGACGCGACCGTACGCGGATGTGACGCGGACGCTCCGCTTCGGGGACGTCCAGACCGCGGGACACCGCCTCGAGCACTCCATCCCGGCGCGTCGGCGTGAGGAAGTGCGGCAGCTTCACGGCCTTCAATCCGCCCTGGCTCGCGGCGGCGGCGATGGCGCTCAACGTCTCGTGCTTGAGGATGAAAAACGGCGGCCGACCGGTGCGCAGTGCATCCTTTTCCCGCCAGTGCCAAAGCTCGCGGAGCACCGCCAGGCCCGCCTCGTCGAGAAGATCGTGGCCTTTGGTACGCCAGACCGTTTCGGTGTCCGGGGGTTCGTTCCGCGATCCCTCATCGATCAGTCGGCCGCAGGTCTGGCGATGCCAGTCGATGCGCCCCAGTTCAGTGAGACGGGCAGCGAGCTTCCCGCGCAATTCAAAGAGATACCGCACGTCGTTCAGTGCGTATTCCACCATCCGCAGCGTGAGCGGACGACGCCCCCAATCGGCCTTTTGCGCGCCCTTCTCGAGGGTCAACCCGAGGTACTTTGTGAGCACGTCGTTCAGCCCGAACTTCTCGTCCCCGCAAAGGCGCGCCGCCCACATGGTGTCGAAGATCGCGGAGGGCCGGAAATTGTGCCCCTTCGACAGCAGGTGCAAATCGTAGTCGGCAGCGTGGAAGATGAGCTCGTGCCGATCGAAGGCCTCCCAAATCGGCTCCAGGTGGACGTCGGCGAGCGGGTCCACCAGATACGCGCCGTCGGGAATGGCGATCTGGAGCAGGCAGAGCTTCTCGGGATACGCATGCAGGCTGTCGGCCTCGGTGTCCACCGAAACCCAGGGAGCGCCCTGGATGCGCGCGGCCAGTTCGGCCAAATCAGCTGCGGATTGAATCACTGAGGGGTACTCTCTCAAAAAGCGGGACGGTAGCCAAGACGGCAAATCGAGGGTGCTCGGGATGCCATTTACCGCCATTTACCGCCGTTTCCGGCAAAACCGCTTGCCCGAAACGCCGCTTTCCGGCAGTTACTCCCCGCATCTCCTCTCCAACATGAGCACCCCTGCTGCCAATAATTTCCCAAAGCTTCACAACGCCATGTGGCCCGGCCTCGTCGGCAAGGGCAGCCCGGGCGCCGAGCCGTTCATCGACCTCGACACCATGCTCGACCTCACCGCCAAGGCGGAGGTCAACGGCGTGAAGTTCGACGGCGTGGACCTGTTCCTCTACGACCCGCACATCTCGATCGACATTTCCGACAGCGACCTCAAGAAGCTCGCCGACAAGATTCGGAACAAGGGATTCACGGTCGGCTCGGTGGTGGCACCGGTCTGGTTTGACGGCTCAGCGATGGGCAGCGAGGCGCAGCGCAAGAAGTGGATGACCGCCGTCACCAAGGCCTGCCGCATCGCCGCCAAGCTCCGTGAACTCGGCGTCCGGCCGTACGGCGTCGTCCGCATCGACACCGCCGCATCGGTCACCGATTGGGACAAGGATCCCAAGGGCAACACCAAACTCATCGCCAAGACCATTCGCGAGGGCGGCAAGGTAGCGCGCGACCACGGCGAGCGACTGGCGGCCGAAGGCGAGATTTGCTGGGGCGGCATGCACTCCTGGAAGTACATGATCCAAACGCTCGAGGCGGTCGGAATGCCCAAGTACGTGGGCTTCCAGGCCGACATGGCCCACACGCTCCTCTATACCCTCGGCTACAACGCCCCGGCAGCCCACCGCATCGTGCCGGCCAAGTTCCACTGGGAACCCGAGGTTTTCCACAAGGCGATGAAGAAGATGACCGCGGCGCTCCGTCCCTGGACCATCGACTTCCACGTGGCCCAAAACGACGCCACCGTGAAAGGCTCCGGCGACCATGAGAAGACCGGGAAGCACTGCCCGGTCACCGATCCGAACGGCAAGCTCAACGTGGCGCGCGACGCCGGCTACTGGCTGCGCGACGACGCCGGCAAGGTCACCAAGAAGATCCGCCACATCTGCTGGGACGGCTGCATGTTCCCCAACGAGATGCTCAATCGCCAGGAGACGTGGAACAACATTCTCGCCTCCATGATTCAAGTTCGCGAGAACCACGGCTGGCACGCCTGATTCGACTTCGAACCGCGACGCCTCCGATCGCGCAAGTTACCGGGCCGGGGACAGGGATCCCCGGCCTTTCTGCTTTTGGCGGCGATCCCGGGCTCCAAAATCCGATTCGCGCCTCCGCAATTCCCGCGTAGGCTTTCCCCGACATGTCCGACTACGTCAGTCCGGCGCTCCAGGCCTTCGTCGACTTCATCGGCGACGGACGTGATTTCGTGGAACTCCGGATCCGGCGTCTGGACGGCAGCCGCTTCGAGTTGCGCCACGCGTCCGAGGCGGAGCTTCCCTTTGATTCGCTGGAAACGGTGGACCTTGCCGGACTTCGTCGCGTGGCGCGCGTCACGGCCAGTGGGGCCTTCCGACCGAACAAGGCAGCCCCAGGACTGCGCGGCGGCTGGATTCACACCGCCTGCAGCGTTCCCGATCTTGGGGCCGCACTCGAAGCCCTCTACCCCGGCGCCGTTCCGGATTGGTATGCCGGTCAGCGGGCGGCGCCGCCGATCACGCACTTCAAGGACTTCACTGGCCGCCAGACCGGGTTGTACCGCATCACGCAGATTCTACCCCCGCCCCTGGCCATTCGAACCATTCAGGCCTGCTGCGGAAACCGCTTCTGCCTGCGTCGCCGACTCTGGACCACCGACGGGCTCGCCCCGGATGCCGAAACCGGCAAGTCCGCCCTGCCCTGTCTCGAACCCTGCTCGCTCCTTCTGGACCTCGCGCGTCGCGCCATGAAACTGGAGCAGGAGGTAAAACAACCACTGGCCCTCGCTCAAGGGGACCTAGCCGTACTCGTAGCCGCCTTGGAGCGCGCTTTGGAAGCTCCGCGCGCCGAGGTCCGTGAAGGCAACACCATGGACCCGGCGAATCCCCGACGAATCCAACTGCTGCTCCAATCACTCCAACCACTGCTGTCCGGTGAGAAACTCTCCGGTCCAGGCGAGTGAGCTGAGCCACAACAAAGACGCGACGACGCGAAGGGCGGAAACACTCAACCGTTACGTGGCAACCGGAACTTTTCCCAATTTGGGTCAACCTTCGTTCGCCCCCGCTCGTTGTTCCGACCGGTCGTACTTGGGACGCTCGTTCACTGCGCCGCCGAGGCCTCAGCCGACTGCTTCGCGGCGGCCTCGGTGCGTTCCTTCTGCTTTTCGGTGTAGGTGATGATGGCAGCTCCGGCGAGGATGAAGACGATACCGGCCCAGCGCAGGCCCGAGACTCGCTCGCCGAGAAACACAATCGCCGCCACGGTAGAGAAGACGAAACTCAACGCCGTGAGCGGCCAGACAAAGCTCACATCACCGCGCGACAGGAGAAAGAGAAGGCAGCCAAAGAATCCTGCTTCCAGCGCCACCCCGGATAGCAGATTTCGATTGGTGATCCCTCGTCCCACGAGCCGCAGGATTTCCGGCACAGACACCGATGCCAGTTCGCCGATTTCCTTTAACCCCTTGCTCAGGAGCACGACACCCACAGCCTCCATGAGGAGACCGAACAACAGAACACACAGGAGACGGACCATGGGCGTTGG
>JANXMD010000020.1 GCA_025354845.1 Verrucomicrobiota bacterium
GGGCGCCGCAACTCCGAACCGGTTCCGAAACTCACCGCCAGGGGAATCGCTCCGAAGAGGGCCGCCAGCGTGGTCATGAGGATCGGTCGGAAGCGAATCACACTCGCTTTGTAGATCGCCTCCTCGGGCGACATCCCTTCATTCCGTTCCGCATCCAACGCAAAATCGATCATCATGATCGCATTCTTCTTCACGATGCCCATCAGCAGGATGATGCCGATGAACGACACCAGCGAAAGCTCCTGCCCCACGACGATCAAGGCCAGCAACGATCCCACGCCGGCCGACGGGAGCGTCGAGAGGATCGTAATAGGATGCACCAGGCTCTCGTAGAGAATCCCCAACACCACATAGACGGTCACCAACGCCGCCAGCAACAGCATGCGCGTCGACTTGAGCGAGGCCTGAAACATCTGGGCGGTGCCCTGAAAGCTACCCTGAACGCTGGACGGCATCTTCAGTGCGGTGGTGGCTTCTTCGATGATGTCGGTGGCATCGCCCAGCGCCACACCGGGAGCGAGGTTGAAGGACAGGGTCACCACGGGAAACTGGCCCTGATGGTTCACCGAGAGACTGCCCGGAACGGTACGCGACTCGGTGACGCTGGTGATCGGCACCGGCGCCCCATTGGTTGAGGCGACGAAGATCTTATTCAGCGCGGACGGATCGGTCTGGTACCGCGGATCCACCTCCAGGATGACGTGATGCTGGTTGTAGCGCTGGTAAAGGGTCGACACCTGACGCTGGCCAAAGGCGTCGTAGAGTGCGTTGTCAATCGACGCCGGCGACACTCCACGACGCGACGCTCGATCGCGATCGATGAGGATGCGCGCCTGCAGACCGCGCGTCTGCTGGTCGGCCGACACGTCCTTCAATCGCGCGTCCTTCTTGAGGTAATTGACCAACTCCACCGACCAACGTCCCAGTTCCTCGAGATCCCCGGACTGAAGCGAGTATTGGTACTGCGCCTTGCTGGAGCGTCCGCCGACGCGGAAGTCCTGCACCGGCACGGCAAAGACTGAAATGGCCGGTATCGCGCCCAGTTTGGGACGTAGGCGTGCAATCACTTGATCGGCGCTCACCTTGCGTTCGGAAAGCGGCTTGAGCGTGATAAAGATACGCCCGTTGTTGAGCGTGGAATTGCCTGCACCGGCACCGATGAACGAGCCAATCGACCCCACTGCGGGATCTTGCAGAATAATCGACGCCACCCGCTGCTGCAGCGAGCGCATGGCCTCGAAGGAGATGTCCTGCGCCGCCTCGGTGGTGGCCATGATCACGCCCGTGTCCTGCTGCGGAAAGAAGCCCTTGGGAACCTCGCGATAGAGCCAGACGGTCGCGGCCAGAGTCACGGCAGCGAGAAAAAGCGTGAATCGCTGATGCCGCAGGACCCATCGCAATCCGACTTCGTAGAGGCCCAGGACCCCGTTGAACGCCCATTCGCTTCCTCGATAGAAAACTCCACGCGAGGCAACGGGTGGCTCCGGCTTGAGAAATCGGGAACACAACATGGGCGCGAGCGTGAGAGAGATCACCCCTGAAACCAGAATGGCCACGCTTAACGTGACTGCAAACTCGTGGAACAGCCGTCCCACGACGCCCCCCATGAACAGCAACGGAATGAACACCGCCACCAGTGAGAGACTCATCGAGATCACCGTGAATCCAATCTGCCTCGCCCCGCGCAGGGCGGCCTCGTAGGGAGGAACCCCGTCCTCAATGAACCGGTGGATGTTCTCGATGACCACAATGGCGTCATCCACCACGAAGCCGACCGAAATCGTGATCGCCATCAGCGACAAGTTGTCGAGGCTATACCCGAGCAGGTACATCACGCCGAAGGTTCCCGCGAGCGCCAGCGGCACGGTGACGCTGGCGATGAAGGTGGGCCAGAATCGGCGCAGGAAGAGGAAGATCACCATCACTACCAGCGCGATGCTGAGCAGCAGCGAGAACTGCACGTCCTCCACGGAGGCACGAATGGTGACCGTCCGATCACTGAGCGGCGCAATCTTGAGCGAGGGTGGAATCCACCGTTGCAGGCGCGGAATCTCGGCGCGGATGCGGTTTACCGTCTCAATTACGTTGGCGCCCGCCTGCTTTTGAACAATGAGGAGAATGGCCCGGTTGGTATTGGCCCAGCCCGCGACGCGCTCGTTGTCGCCGCCTTCAACCACCTGCGCGACATCGCCGAGCTTGACCGACGTCCGGCCCTTTTGCACCAGAACGAGATCCCTGTATCCGCGAACCTCCTTCAACTGGTCATTAGCCCAAATGGAATAGGTGCGGGTGCCGTCCTCAACGCTCCCCTTCGGCGCGTTCACGTTGGCCTGCACGATTCGATTTCGGACGTCCTCCAGGTTCAGGCCCATGGAGGCCAGCGCCGCCGGATTCACCTTCACCCGAATCGCCGGCTTGTCCGCACCGCCGATAAAGACCTGACTCACGCCCTCCACCTGGCTCAAACGCTGGGCGATGATCTCGTCGGCGTACTGATAGATGCGGCCCAGCGTCAGCACGTCCGAAGTGAGCGACAGGATCATGATCGGCGCGTCGGCCGGATTCATCTTCCGGTAGGTCGGCGGTCCCGGAAGGTTGCCGGGGAGATCGGCGGTCGCGGCGTTGATCGCGGCCTGAACATCCCGCGCCGCGCCGTCCACACCCCGGGCCAGGTCGAATTGAAGAGTGATGCTGCAGCCACCCATGGTGCTGACCGAGGTCATCTCAGTGACGCCGGCGATCTGTCCCAACCGTCGCTCGAGCGGCGCGGCCAGTGAGGAGGCCACCGTTGCCGGATCCGCGCCGGGAAGCTGAGCGTTCACCGCGATCATCGGCAGATCGATCCGGGGAATGGGCGCCACCGGCAGCATCCGATACGCCACCAATCCCATCAGCAGCACCCCCAGGGCCAGCAGCGTGGTGGCGACCGGCCGCTCCACAAATGGACGCGACACGTTCATGCGGTCGCAACGGGTTTCACGGGCGAAAGCCCCCCTGCGACGACGGGCGACGGATCCGAGCTGCGGCCCGACCACCACCGGCTCAGGCGGTCGAGGTACAGGTAGATCACCGGCGTGGTGTAGAGGGTGAGAAACTGGGACACGAGCAATCCACCCACGATGGAAATGCCGAGTGGCCGTCGAAGTTCCGACCCGGTTCCACCCTCAAGCGCCAGCGGGAGCGCGCCCAGCAGCGCGGCCATGGTGGTCATCATGATGGGCCGGAAGCGCATCAGGCAGGCCTTGTAGATCGACTCCTCGGGCCGGAGCCCCTCGTGACGTTCCGCCTCCAGTGCGAAGTCGATCATCATGATGGCATTCTTCTTCACGATTCCAATGAGCAGGATGATTCCAATCAGCGCCACGAGCGAGAGCTGCTCCCCGCAGACGATCAACGCCAGCAGCGCACCAACACCGGCCGAAGGCAGGCTGGAGAGAATGGTGATGGGATGAATGTAACTCTCGTAGAGCACACCTAGCACGATGTAGATCACCACAATGGCGGCTGCGATCAGGAACGGTTCGCTCGCCAGCGACGAACGGAATTCCGCTGCACTGCCCGAGAAGTTGGTGGTGATGGTGTCGGGGAGGGCAATCTCGCTTCCCACACGCTGGATCGCCTCCACCGCGGCGCCGAGCGAACCGCCCGGATGCAAATTAAAGGATAGCGTCACCGCGGGAAACTGCCCCTGGCGCGTGATGGCCAGCGGGGCCGTCCGGGTGTGAACGCTGGCAATGCTCGAGAGCCGGATCATCTGCCCCGTGGTGGACTTCACGTACACCTTGTCGAGAGCGCCCGGCCCAACCTGGAACGGCGTGCCCGCTTCCAGCACCACGCGATACTGGTTGAGCTGCGTGAAGATGGTGGAGATCTGCCGCTGACCGAAGGCGTCGTAGAGCGTGTCATCAATGGCCTGTAGCGGCACGTTGAAGCGCGAGGCCGCATCTCGGTCGATATCGACCATCAGTTGAAGCCCGGTCGCCTGCTGATCGGACGCGACATCGGTAAGCTCGGGCAGCGTCCGCAACCGCTCCATCAACTTCGGCGCCCATTCGGCGAGCTCCGATTCGTCCGCGTCCTGGAGCGTGTACTGGTACTGGGTGCTGCTCACGCGGCTGTCGATCTGAACGTCCTGCACCGCCTGCATGAAAAGCGCGATGCCTTCCACGCCGCGGGTCGACTCCCGCAAGCGTGCGATGATTTCGTCCGCCGCCGCCTTGCGTTGATGACGGGGCTTGAGATTGATGTAGAGCCGGCCTGAATTCCCCGTGACGTTCACCGTGCCCGCACCCACGAACGAGGCCACACGAGTCACGTCAGGATCGCGGCGGACAATCTCCGTCACCGCGCGCTGCCGCTCCGCCATGGCGCGAAATGAGATCGCCGGATCGGACTCGGTCACGCCAATGATCAAACCCGTGTCCTGCTGCGGCAGCAGGCCCTTCGGCACCACGAAGCA
The DNA here is from genome assembly GCA_025354845.1 of Verrucomicrobiota bacterium. Lineage (GTDB taxonomy): Bacteria > Verrucomicrobiota > Verrucomicrobiia > Limisphaerales > UBA9464 > CAIVQB01. The sequence continues at coordinate 4,460 of JANXMD010000020.1, forward strand.
AAGCCACACCGTCGCTACCAGCGTGGCCACCGCCACACCCAGAGTGAAGGCCTGGTTCCGCAGCACCCACTTCAATCCCCGATCATAGGCACCCAGCATCCACTGGAAGAATCCCTCGGTGACATGGTAAAAACGCCCATGAGTCTCCTCCCGATCCGGCTTCAGCAGACGGGCGCACATCATCGGCGTGAGAGTCAGCGACACAATGGCCGACATCACCACTGCGATGCTCAGGGTCACCGCAAACTCCCGGAACAACCGGCCGACAATTCCGGTCATGAACAGCAGCGGAATGAACACGGCGATCAGCGAAACACTGAGCGAGATGACCGTGAATCCAATCTCCTTTGATCCCTTGAGTGCGGCCTCCATCGGCGGTTCGCCCGCCTCCAAATGGCGGACGATGTTCTCGATCATGACAATCGCATCATCAACCACGAACCCGGTGGAGATGGTCAACGCCATCAGCGAGAGGTTGTCCAAACTGAACCCGGCCAGTTTCATCACGCCAAAGGTGCCGATCACCGCAATCGGCAGGGCGATGCTCGGGATGACGGTCGCCCAGAATTTTCGGAGAAAGAGGAAGATCACCAGGATGACCAACGCCACGGTGAGCAGCAGGGTGAATTGAACATCCTCGACCGAGGCCCGGATGGTCTCCGTCCGGTCGGTGAGGATCTCCACCTTGAGTCCCGCCGGCATCACCGCGCGGAGCGAGGGCAACAGCTCCTTCACCCGGTTTGCCGTCTGGATGATGTTGGCGCCGGGCTGACGTTGGATGTCGACGATCACCGCAGGCCGATCACCGACCCAGCCGCCGAGGCGGGTATTTTCAACATCATCCACCACCTCGCCAAGGTCCCGCACACGGATTGGCGATCCATTCCGAGAAGAAAGAATCACGTTCCCAAATTCCGCGGCGCTGTAGATCTGGTCATTCACCGTGATGGCGAACGCCTGATTCTTCCCGTCGAAGCTGCCTTTGGGGGCATTGATATTATTCTGCAGCAGGGCGGCGCGAACATCTTCCAGGCTGAGTCCGAGCGAGGCGATGGCGGAGGGATTGATCCGCACCCGCACCGCCGGCTTTTGCTTCCCCTGAATGGTAACCAAGCCCACCCCGGGCACTTCGCTCAGCTTCTGCGCCAGCACGGTGTCGGCCACATCGGTGACGCGCTCCAGCGGCAGGGTGTCGGAGTGCGCCTGAAGGGTGAGAATTGGCGAATCCGCGGGGTTGATCTTGCTGTACGTCGGCGGACTCGGCATGCGCGGAAGCACGCCATTGGCCGCGTTGATCGCCGCCTGGACATCCTGCGCTGCGGCATCGATGTCGCGATCCAGAGCGAACTGGAGAGTGACCTGTGCGTTGCCGAAGGAACTCTGCGACGTCATCAGCGACAGGCCGCTGATCTGTCCAAACTGCCGCTCCAGCGGTGTGGTAACCGAGGAGGCCATGACCTCCGGGCTTGCCCCAGGATACTGGGCGGTGACTTGGATGGTGGGAAAATCGACCGGCGGGAGCGCCGAAATGGGGAGCAGCAGGTACCCCAGCACGCCCATGATGACCACGCCAACCATCAGCAGCGAAGTCGCCACCGGCCGGTGAATGAATGGCTCCGAGAGGTTCACAACCGGGGGGCGACGGAGTTGCTATTGCCGTTGCCCGTGTCGCCGGCGGCGGCCGGTCGATTGGTCCGGGAACCGACGGGCTTCACGGCTTCTGGGCCACTTGAGGTCTTCGGGGGGCCGGTACGGACCTTCGAGCCGTTCTGCAGCTTGTACTGGCCGTCCACCACCACGTGCTCGCCTGACGTCAGGCCGGATTCAATTTGGGCCCAGCCGTCCTGGACTCTTCCAGTCCGAATCGCGCGCATGGACACCGTACTGTCCGCGCCGATCACAAAGGCAAACGGTCCGTCCGGCCCGCGCTGGATCACGGTGGTCGGTACCACCACCGCGTCCTTCTGCGTGCGAACGAGCAGTCGCGTATTCACGAACTGCCCCGGCCACAGCCGAAGATCGCTGTTTTCAAAGCGCGCCTTGATTCGGACGGTGCCGGTCGTGGAATCGATTTGGTTATCCACCACCGTCAGGATGCCGCGGGCGGCCACGATGGTGTTGTCGCGATCGAGCGCCTGCACCTCAAGCTCCCCGGTGGCCTGCGCCGCGGTGATTTGCGCCAACGACTGCTCGGGAAGCGTGAAAACCACCGAGATCGGCCTCAATTGGGACACCACGACGATGCCATTGGAGTCGCCGGCGCGGACAAGGTTTCCCGCGTCAACCTGGCGGATGCCGGTACGACCGTCGATCGGCGAGAGAATCCGAGTGTAGCCCAACTGCACTCGCGTCTGATCTGCGGCCGCCTGATCCGACTTCACGGTGGCGGTCAACTGCAGCACGAGCGCCTTCTGATCCTCAAAATCCTTTGCCGAGAGAATCTTTCGCTCCACCAAACCCTCATCCCGAACCAGCTCGGCGCGCGCATTCTCAAGTTTTGACGCATCCTCCGCCTGTTTGCCTTCCGCCTGCTGAACGGCGATCTCGAACGGAATCGGATCGATCTCCGCGAGCAGATCGCCGGCTTTCACCTCCTGCCCCTCCGTAAAGACCACCCGGCGGAGCAACCCCTCCACCCTGGCCCGCACCGTGACGGCATTGAACGCCTGAACGGTGCCAAGTCCGTCCAAGTATAGGGGAAGATCTCTCCGGGCCACCACGCCTTCGACCACTGGAATCTCGAACGCCGCGCGATTCGGTCCACCCGCCTTCGCGGCCGCCGCCGCCTGGCGGGTACGGACCAGCCACCAAGTCCCCGCACCGAGGAGCGTCAGGACCGCGATCACCGCGACCATCCCCAGGGATGAACCCTCCTTATGGGCAGACGGCACGGAAGAGGAGCGGGGGGATTCGGGGGTCATGGGATTGAAAACGGAAACGCCTGTGGGCTGTCTGCGGCGTTGATGCGGCATCATGGACTGAACCCGGGCATTGAGGAACTCAGTTCTTGTCGTTCGCCACCTGAACTCGCAAGGAGGCGTGTCGAGTCCTGCGAAGGTACGGCAAGGATCGATCGACCCATTGTAAAATGGAAGCCTACGGACCAACCACTCGGCGGCGAACCCGTGTCATCGACGCCCCGAATCCGGCATCGAGCGGTGCAATCGCCAAGCCCACGCGCTCAGGGCGGCGGTCAACACGGTGAGCAGAGCAAAAACGGGATCGCGGGCGACGCGGCTCCCCTCAAGGTACATCCGCCAAAAATGCGCAAGGGTGATCAATGCAAAGACGATTCCAGTGACCCGGAGATATGCCTTCATCAGAAAGTTAACCCCATCCCCACCAAACCCCTTCGTCAATTCGAGACTTGTCCATGGAATCGACGAGTTCAGCACGGCGGAGTCTCGTCATCTGCCGAAGGACAAATCCACCGCGACAGCAAGAAAGGGTTAGCATTCAACCCGATCGCGAGTTGTCTCAACCCTGGGGTTCCATCCACCTTCGTTTGGGGGCGTAGCTTCCAATCACACACGAGAATACCGAACTATGTTCCCCAAGTCCCTCCGCGGCGCGAGTCTCGCGCTGATCTCCAGCGTCGTCGCATTCCTTCCTGAATCGCTCCACGCGACGCCCGCATTCGCGCGGCAAGTAAACCTCCAGTGCACGGCGTGTCATACCGAGTTTCCCATTCTGAATGACTTCGGGCGGTCCTTCAAACTGGGCGGTTACACCATGAGCGCGGATCAGACCCAGCTCCCGCCCATCGCGTTTATGCTGCAGCCCGGATTCACCCATACCCAGGCGAGCATCCCCGGCGGCGCGGCGCCCGGCTTCAAGGACAACAACAATTTCGCCCTCGGCACCGCCAGCATCTTCTACTCCGGGCGCCTATTCGGTCCCTACGCGAATTCTCTCTTCGGCCAGAACGCCGGCGAAATCCTGAACAAGATCGGCGTCTTTTATCAGCATACCTACGACGGCGTCGCCAAAAGCTGGAACTGGGACAATGTCGAACTGCGCTATGCCGACTCCGTGAAGCTCTTCGGCAAAACTGCAGCCGCCGGATTCTATCTCAACAACAACCCCACCCTCCAGGATCCCTGGAACACGCTTTCCGCGTGGGGATTCCCCTTCAACAGCTCTCCGCTGGCCCAGACACCGGCGGCGGCGACACTGATCGACGGCGGACTTTCGCAGCAGGTCCTCGGCGGCGGCGTCTACGCCTATTTCGAAGAGACACTCTACCTCGACGCCGGCTTGTATCACACCCTGGGATCGGGGTTTCAGGACTTTATGGGCATTGATCCCACCGACGAAACACAGATTCCCGGCGTGGCGCCGTATTGGCGCCTCGCCTACACACGCCACGACGAGGAACGCACCTCCTCCTGGATGATCGGCACGTCGGGCATGGTGGCCGGCACCTACCCCACACGGATCAGCTCCGCGGGGAAGGATCAGATCGTGGATCTGGGTGTCGACACGCAGTATCAGACCAGCATGGGCAGCAACGACCTGCTCGCGATGCTTTCTTGGACTCATGAAAATCAGCGCTGGAGCGCCAGCCAACCGCTCGGTCTTTCGTCCAACGGCACCGATGACCTCTGGCGTGCGGCGGCGACGGTTCATTTGCTGCACGACAAGACCTACGGATTCGCGGTGCAGTACTTCATGATCGACGGCAGCCCGGACGCGACCCTCTACTCCGGTTCCGCGAACGGCTCACCGCGCAGTGACGGCGTGATCCTCGAGGCCAACTGGCTGCCGATGAACAAAGGGGCCGGGCCGAAGTTCTGGCCTCGAAGCAATGTGAAGCTTTCGGTTCAGTACGTGATCTACAACCACTTCAACGGCGGCCGTTCCAACTACGAC
>JANXMD010000024.1 GCA_025354845.1 Verrucomicrobiota bacterium
CCCCACAATTTCATGGATGCCGTAACTCAGGAAATATTTGAGGTCATCAAACGCAACATCGTGAACATCCTTCCCGATTTGGAGGGGCACGCGTTTGACCCGTCGGAGAGCCTCACCCAGTTGGGCGCCAACTCGGTGGACCGCGTGGAGGTGGTGACCGGCAGCATGGAGGAATTGGGGCTGTCCATTCCGCGGCACGAACTTCAAGGGATCCAGAACCTCCAGGGACTCATCGACGTCCTCGCCCGGCACCGGGCCGGTCACTGAGATTCATGGAAACCCCGCCGCGACAGGTGCTGGTGAGCGGGCTGGGAGTGATCACCGCGATCGGGAGCTCACTCTCTGAATTTCGGGATTCCCTGGAGCGAACCGCCATCGGAATTCAACGCACCACCCTGCCCTGCACTCCTGGCAGGTCCGTGGCGGCTGCGCCTGCCTCCCGGTTTGACCTCCACGCGCTGATGGATGACCTCAGCCTCCTCCGGTCAAAGTCACGGACCCGGTCGCAAATTCAACGACTACTGACCCAGACGACCCGATCTACCCAGCTCAGCATCCACAGCGTGACCGAGGCTTGGACCCATGCGCGCCTCGAGAAGGTCCCCGGGGAATCAATTGCACTCCTCGTCGGCGGCAACAATCTCAGCCAGGACCTCACCGCGCAGGCTTGGACCCGCCATGGCCAATCCGGACACGTGTCACCACGACACGCGATCAGCGTCCAGGATTCGAATCAAGTCGGCTGCCTGAGCGAACTTTTTGGACTTCGCGGCCCCGGCTGGACCGTCGGAGCCGCCTCCGCCAGCGGAAATGCTGCGTTGTATCAGGGCTGGAACCTGGTTCGAGCGGGGATCGTTCCAGTCTGCATCGTCGTAGGTGCTGCCACCGAGCTTTCGCTCCTGGAGTGGGAAGCCTTTCACTGGCTCGGGGCCATGGCGACGCTGGGCGATGCCGAGGATCCGACGACGATTCACCGGCCTTTCGACCAAGGCCACCGAGGCTTCGTCTGGGGCGAAGGCTCAGGGTGTCTGGTCCTGGAGGATGCCGCGCATGCACGCGCACGCGGGGTGTCGCCACACGGCAGCCTCGTGGGCGCTTCGTTCCTCATGGACGCCAACAGCGGGCCCGATCCCACGCTTTCCGGCGAGATTCGCGCCATGCAAGCGGCCCTCTCCGCGGCCTCGCTCGCACCTTCCGATATCGGATACCTCAACGCACACGGCACCGGTTCCCCGCTCGGCGACACCACCGAAGCCGAGGCCATCCGGACTGTCTTCGCCGGGGCCTCACCGACAATCAACTCCACCAAGCCGCTCACCGGGCACTGCCTTACCTCGGCCGGCGTCGTGGAGGCGATTGCCTGCCTGATTCAACTCAACCACGGATTCGTCCACGGAAACCCGAATTTGGAATCCAGCCTGGAACCCGGATTGAGTTTTGCCGGCAAGACCCGGCAACCGCTGACCGCACGCTTCGCCCTCTCCAACGGTTTCGGCTTCGGCGGCCTGAACGGCAGCGTCGTGATCGGCTCGCGCCACGCTTGAGTCAGGCCCCCCTGGGTGGGCTCGCAAAGGCGCGTCGTTTACGGGTGAGATTGAAGTTCGAAAAGTGCCGCCACCTCCCCCACGGGTCGCAGTGTCGAATTTCGCGGGAGCACCACGCTGATTGCGGTCCGGCCGATCGTCCAGGACAGAGACTGATACTGCAGGAATCCCTCGAACTCACCGCGCCACCGCCCGGAATCCAGTGGCTGGAACTTCTTGAGATTCATCCAGGAGACGGGAGCCGTGAGTCCGCATCCGACCGCCTTCGAAACGGCCTCCTTCGCCGTCCACAGCACGGTGGCCAGCAGCGCCGCGTCCATGCCCTCGGCGCGGACCCATCCAAGTTCCCTCTCGCTGAGTTGAGACTCAATCGTACGCACCCGGACGGGATCCAGCCCCACGGTCTCCACATCGACCGCCATCGGATGGGCATCGCGAAACGCCAGGGCCACGCCCCAAACGGCGTCATGGGAAACGCTGACCGAACACCCCTCGACGGCGGCGCCTCGCACCAGTGGCTGCTCGAATACTCCACGCCGGATCTCGATCTGCTCAGGGCCACACCCGCCCGCCAGTCCCGCCACGGCAACCTTTGCAGCGAGGCGCCCCATCAGGAAACTCTCCTGGCGACGACGGTGCGTGAGCCGTTGAAAGTAGGCAGTTTCGTCAGGCCCAAGGATTGGGAGTATCTCCGCACGCACCTGGTCGAATCGGCTCAGCGCGACAACGCCTAGCACCGCGTCCCACCTTCCGTCTGAGCGCTCCAGCTCCATTCGGAGGGAACGCACGGGTTGAGGGAACGAAAACACAAGAGCAAGCGGACCAGAGCCAGGCCCGCCACTTCAACGGCAAATCCCATGAGTGGACCGCCGCTGCGACCCCCCCGGAAGGCGGGATTCCGAACGATCCCCCACGCCCGGGAACGCGTTCAATCGGGTGCACCATTTCGCAGCTTGAGGGAATCGAAAAAACCGTTTTAAACCTAGAGGCGGCGGCAAAAGCGGGCCCTCGACGCGGTACGACCCGTTGGCTCCACGATCAGGAGCACTCGAACCAGCGCCCAGCAGCCGCCTCCCCCAACACAGGGAAAATCCTAGAGTGGCTTGGGTTGAACAAATTAGCGCCTCGCCGCAACTTTTCATCCGCCTTTACCGCAACTTTAGGACCTGAACCCCAAAACCGACCCGCAACCATGCCATCGGAGATTACCCCAAAGTCGCCCAGTTATCACCGCACCGGTCTACCCTTCGGTGACGGTGGATGCAGGGGGTCCGGGCACGAAGCGCAATCGTCGCTTGCGACTCATCCAATGGAGAGATAGCAGGTACCAGTCCTGACGGAATCCGCTCGCACCCAAACATCAGCCCTTCTTCCTATGCAACCCTTCCCGCTGTTTGTAGACTCTCGCGAGTTGCCAGGACAAGCAAGCCGGAGAGGCGGCCGATGAGGAAGTCCGATCCCCCCAAGCCTAAACAAAGCCCCCATCGGCAATGCCAATGAATACAAGTACAGGCGAGGCGACCTTTCCGCCCAGGACTCCCACGGGCGGAGTCGAAATGCGGTGGCCAGTCGCTCTAACCAGGGCTGGAAGCGTTCCGGTGAAGTCAGCCGCTCACGCGACTGTTTCACGGCCCGGCCGCTGGAAGCGCCCGCTCGACCTGCTGATCATCCTGCTTTCGTTACCGTTCCTCTTGCCGGTCGTGGTGCTCATCGCGATCTACATCAAGCTGGTTTCTCCCGGGCCGATCTTGTTCGTGCAAACGCGGATTGGGTACCAAAGGAAACGGTTTCGCTGCCTCAAATTCCGCACGATGTTTGCCCCGGCCCGGCAAACCATGCACCGGAAGCACATCACTCAGGCCATATCCGGCGAGTTGCCGATGACCAAGATGGACGCGTTTGATCCTCGGATCATTCCGATGGGGCAACTGCTTCGTGCCAGCGGAATGGATGAACTGCCGCAATTACTCAATGTTCTGCGAGGGGAAATGAGCCTGATCGGGCCCCGGCCTTGCACCCCCTACGAACTGGAGCGCTACAAACCGGAGCAACTGGAGCGGTTCGAGGCACAGCCTGGAATTTCAGGGCTGTGGCAAGTTTCGGGAAAGAACGCGACGACCTTCTCGGAAATGATCCGGTTCGACATCCACTACGCCCGCCACGCCTCGTTCAAGCTGGATTGTAAGATCATTGGCCTCACCGCCGAGGTCATCTTGAAAGGCGTTGCAGAGGCGCTCCGACAGAGGCAACAGTTGGGCACCGCATTTCAGGACCGTAAGCCGGTGACAACAACGTCCACCACCGAGTCCAGCGGATAGATCGGACTCAAAATGGCATTCCTGGCGTCGGTGATCAACGTAGGCGTCGTGGGTTGCGGCTATTGGGGACCAAATTGGGTGCGAAACTTGAGCGGGTTACCCGGCTGCCGGCTCAAGTCGGTATGCGACGCGGATCCCGCCCGCCTGAGCCACATGCGTTCGCTCTACCCGTCTGTGGAAACTCACTCGGATTTCGAAGAGTTTCTCGCGGATCGCTCACTGGATGCAATCGTGGTCGCCACCGGGGCCCGACAGCATCATAAAATGGGTAAAGCCAGCCTGTTGTCTGGCCGACACACTTGCATCGAGAAGCCGATGGCGACCAGCTCGGCGGACAGCGAAGAACTGACCCGTATTGCCCGCGAAAAGGGCTTGGTGCTCATGGCCGGGCACACCTTTCTCTACTCACCCGTGGTTCGCCACATCAAGGAGATCGTGGACTCCGGCGATCTGGGGGAAATCCGCTATATCTCGGCCCGGCGTCTCAATCTGGGAATTTTCCAGCGGGACATCAATGTGGCCTGGGACCTGGCTCCCCACGACCTTTCGATCATTCTCCACCTCATGGGCGAGCAGCCCCTGAGTGTCAACTGCCAGGGATCGGCCAACGTGTTCCCGGGCAACCACGACATCACCTCCATGTGGTTGGAATTTCCGCAGAACCGATCGGCAATGGTGCAAAGCAGTTGGCTGGACCCCCGGAAGACGCGCGAGATGACCATCGTCGGCAGCCGCAAGATGATCGTTTACGACGACCTACCAAACCAGGACAAGGTCCGAATCTACGATGCGCGGGTCGATGGTCCCCGGCACTACGACAGCTTCGCTGAGTTCCACTACGCGTACCACTACGGGGATGTCGTCACGCCCTACATTGAGCAGGATGAGCCCTTAAAACTGGAGGCTCAGCATTTTCTCGACTGCATTCGACGCGGTGTCGAACCCCTGACCAACGGCGATCACTCCTCACAAATTGTGCGGATTTTGGAAGCGGCGACTCAATCCTTGGAGCAGCGCGGTGCGTCGATCTCGTTGAAGGCGCCCGCGCCCCTTCCCCGAGGCAAAGGGCGCCGGGCCGCAGCGAGCGGGAACCGACCCCAGCCGGTCCAGTCCCCAGCATGAGCGAGCCCGCCTCCAATCAGTTGATCGCCCCCGATGTACGTCTCGGCCAGGACGTGAAGATCTACGGATTCGTCAATCTGTACGGCTGTGACATCGGCGACGGGACGAAGATTGGCACCTTCGTGGAAATCCAGCGGGGTGCCCGAATCGGCCGGCGGTGCAAAATCTCCAGCCATACCTTCATCTGCGAAGGAGTGACCATTGAGGACGAGGTTTTCGTCGGCCACAACGTCACCTTCACCAATGACCTTCTTCCGCAGGCCACCACTGCGGACGGGAAGCCGCTCGAGACCGGCGAGTGGTCTTGTCTTCCCACCCTGGTCCGCAGTCGCGCCTCAATCGGATCCGGCGTGACGCTGCTTTGTGGCATAACCATTGGCGAGGGCGCGGTGATCGGTGCGGGAAGCGTGGTCACCAAGGACGTGCCGAGCCATGTCGTGGTCGCCGGCAATCCGGCACGGATACTTCGCCGACTGCAACTGGCTCCGGCGGAAATGGAGCACCGCTGATGTCCCCTTGGGTTCGCTTTCTGGACCTTACCTTCCGGCGTCGGCCAGCTTCGCTCCAGTCGGAGACCGGCCTCGGAGAAGGCATCCTTGGGGAATTGTTTTCCGGCGATCAAACGCTCGCAGAGCAGCGTCCCTAGCGCCTATGGCCCTGTCTCCATTTGCCCAGACCACCGGCGAACCGCGGGTCCTCGATTTTAGTGTCGTGGATCCGGCGAAGGTCCCTGACTGGGATCACCGCCTCCTGGCGCACCCGGAGGCAACGATCTTCCACACCGCGGCGTGGGCCGAGGTGCTGAAACAGGCCTATGGCTTCTCGGCGCAATACATCGTCCAAGAGAGTCGTGGCGACCGAATCGGCCTCCTGGCCCTGATGGAGACGCGGGGGATGCTCGGTCAACGTCGGGGAATCAACCTACCGTTCACGGATAGCTGTCCCATGCTCCTGCCTTCCGGGGAATCGGCGGAAGAAGTATCCTGGGGAGGACGCGACGGTCCGGAGACGTTTACGACCGCGTCCGCGGGTCTGGTCGCCCAGGCTCGCCGACTCGGCCAGGCACGCAGGTGGCGGTCGATCGAGTTTCGGCCCGCCTCACGCCCGGCTGCCGACGGAACAGCCTCCGTGCGCTTTCTCTCCCATGAGGTGTCTCTAACCTCCTCGGACACCGCCCAGCGGGACCTCTGTCTTCCAGCCACTCGCCGAACCCTACGACAAGCTCAATCAAGCCCTTTAACGGTAACGGTTGGACTGGATCGATCCTTCATTGACGCCTACTACCAGCTGCATTGCGACACCCGGAAGCGGCAGGGAGCGCCGCCCCAGCCCTATGGCTTCTTCCTGGAGTTGGAACGGCAGCTTTTGGCTCGAAATCTGGGTTTTGTGGTCTTGGCCACCCAAGCGGGACGCCCCGTTGCTGGGGCTGTCTTCCTCAAATTCGGCCGACGGGCGGTTTACAAGTTTGGGGCATCGGATGCTTCCAGCCTCGCCTTCCGCCCCAACCAGTTGGTGATGTGGACGGGCCTGCGCCACGCTGCCGAGATAGGCTGTACCTCCCTGGATTTTGGCCGGACGTCGACCGATAATCTCGGTCTCCGCCAGTTCAAGATGGGCTGGGGCGCGGTGGAATCACACCTTGCCTACCAATGTTACGATATACAGACTGGTCAACGACTGTTCCTCGATGATCGAACCCAAGGCTGGCAATCGCGGTTGTTTCGTCGGATGCCGGTCTGCGCCGGCCGCCTAGCTGGAACGCTCCTGTACCGCTTTGCCGCATAACTCATCATGAACCCGACACCGGTTCAAGCCGTACCCATCCGCCGGATGGGTCCGCCCCCCAGCTCCAACCAGCCAGCGACGACACCGTTTCAGCTGGCCGACGCGCTTTATCCGATCTTCCGCCACAAGTGGAAGATTCTCATTTGCTTTCTGACGGGTCTGATCGCGGCCGGGG
>JANXMD010000068.1 GCA_025354845.1 Verrucomicrobiota bacterium
GAGAAAAACCGACCGGCGACCGCGTACACGTTTTCCAACCCCTGCAACTGCATGGGGCGATAAGCGGGCTGAACCCGCGACTGCGCGAGGAGCGTAGCCCCACACCCCGACACGAACAGCAGCACCGGCAGCAGGAGGCGACGAAGAGAAGCGGTCATTCCATGGGGCGGTTACCGCCGCTGACCTACGGACTTTTCCCGGTGGCTACAATCAGGATTTACTGGAGTTGTCTCCGCGATAGGCACTCCGCTCTGGCTTTGCGTGACTCCGGGACGGAAAAGACTCGGAGCGGGCTACGCCGGGATGGCGGTGCGCATGGGAAGGATTCGTGGTTCCGGGAGTGGGGTGTGCGGGAGGATCAAGGCCGCCACTTCCGCCCGCACCAGTTCCATGAGCGCTCGATAGGCTTCCTCCTCACTCCCGGCGTGACACACCCCACCCCAGGGAAACAGATCCGGGCAATGCCCCACATAGGCGGAGTCCTGCTCAGACCATTGGACGAACTTAAGATAGCGATCCTCGGCTTTCATTTAAGGAATTGGGCCACGGCGTTCCGGACCTGCTTTTCCTGATAGAAATGCGCATCGGCGCCGGCGCCGCCACATAAAATCACGGAGCCTCGAAACGAAAACACCCCGGAAGCCGCTGGGGCCTCCGGGGTAATTGAGGAATCGGAAAGGATCCGACGGGATGCCGATCAGCGGCCCTTGGGCAGGGCGCTGATGCCGGCGTACACCGCGTTGGCGCCGAGCAGTTGCTCGATGCGGAGCAACTGATTGTACTTGGCGGTGCGGTCGGTGCGGCTGAGCGAACCGGTCTTGATCTGGCCGCAGTTCGTCGCCACGGCGATATCGGCGATGGTGGAGTCCTCGGTCTCGCCGGAGCGGTGCGAGAGGACGGCGGTGTACTTGTTGCTTTGCGCCAGTCGGACCGCGTCGAGGGTCTCGGTGAGCGAACCGATCTGGTTCACCTTCACGAGAATCGAGTTGGCGGTGGCGGTATCGATGCCCTTCTGGAGGAACTTGGTGTTGGTGACGAACAAATCGTCGCCGACGAGCTGCGTGTTGGAGCCGAGCTTGTCGGTCAGTTTCTTCCAGGTCTTCCAGTCGCCCTCGGCGCAGCCGTCCTCAATCGAGACGATCGGGTAGCTGGCGCAGAGCTTGGCGTAGAATTCGACCAGTTCGTCACCGGTCAGCTTCTGGCCGGTGCTCTTCTTGAACACGTAGGTCTCGTTGCCGGTGTAGAACTCCGAGCTCGCGACGTCGAGGGCCAGGAAGATCTGCTTGCCGAGCTTGTAGCCGGCGTCCTTGGTGGCCTGGGCGATGACGTCCAGTGCAGCCTCGGCGCTTTCGAGCTTCGGAGCGAATCCACCTTCGTCGCCGACGGCGGTGCTCAACCCCTTCTTCTTCAGCACCGACTTCAACGCGTGGAAGATTTCGGTGATCGCCTGGAGACCTTCGCTGAAGGTGTTGAAGCCATGGGGCTGGATCATGAACTCCTGGAAATCAATCGGTGCATCCGAGTGCGCACCGCCATTGATGACATTCGCCATCGGCACCG
>JANXMD010000098.1 GCA_025354845.1 Verrucomicrobiota bacterium
GCCCGAGCGGTGGCAAAAACCGCCAGTGAGTTCGCCGACTCCGTTGCAGAGTTGAGCCCGGTTTTGGTTTGGGATTCGGTTCGTGGTCGCGGTATCCAGAGCGGTGTCGCGCTCGTCCACGTAGCCGCCGACGGAAGGAGGCGGATTCTCGGGACCGATGAAATGCAACCAAGCCGATGGACTCCGAACGGTCCCGGAGTGCGGCAGTCCTCTGCCGCTCTCGCTGGGAACGGGATGCGAACGAACGAGGCGGTTGGTCCTGCAACGAGGTTCGCGAGTCGAGAGCGAGAACGGACTGCCGCACTCCGGGACCTGCGGACTCCCTCAGTTTTGGGATCCAGAGGAAGCCGGTTGTCGGCTGGATCCGGAAGCTGGTTTGGGGTTGAATGGCGCTATGCGCAAATTTCCCCTTCTGTGGACCTTGCTCGCCGCGTTCCTCACGCTGGGGCAAGTCGCTTCCCTCACCGTCGCCGAAACGCGACCGGTCACGAAACCGGTGTTGCTGTACTCCCTGCGCTATCAGGCGCCCGGCGAGAACCGCTACCCGCCGCAGGGCAGCTACAAACCGATCCTCGATTCCCTCACCAACAGCTTCGAGATCCGCATCACCACCAATGCCCCATCCGTCAAATCGCTGCGGGACGTCGCGGTGGTGCTCATCGCCAATCCAAACGAGAAAGCCGTGGGAACCAATCCGCCTCCGGTGTTGCTCGAGCGACCGGAACTCCTGGAGTGGGCGTCTTATCTTCAGGACGGCGGCGGGCTGATTCTGCTCGGCAATCAGGAGGGGCATAATCTGGAGACCACGCACTTCAACCTGCTGCTGGCGCGCTTCGGATTGACCGTGACGAATCACTACCACGACGCGAAGGAGATCGCCGTCCCGGTCTCAACGCCGGTGATCGGCGGCCTGCGATGGGCCTACTACACCGGCAACGAAGTCCTGCTCGCACCCAACCATCCCGCACATCCGCGGGCCTGGGTCACCAACGATGTCACCACCGCCACCGCCACGGGGCGTCGCAATGATCCGGGGATCTTGCTCGCAGTTGCCGAGCCACTGAAGGGACGCGTGGTGGTCGCGACCGACGCCGGATGGCTCTCGCGGAATGCCCTCGACAACATCGGCATTGGCGGCGTGGTGCTGACCAACCACCAAAACGCCGAGCTGTTCGAACGGCTCGCGCTCTGGGCCGCGCATCGACGCTAGCACCCTCATCCCAATGCCCCGCCATTTGATGACAGCGCCGTAGGTGCGCAATCTCTGTAGAACCATTGACAGAAAGACGATTGAGCCCCAGCGGGGCGGAATCGTCTGATTGCGTTTGGCAGAGCCTCGCGCCACTAGGGGCTGGGTCCGGACATCGGACCACCGAGACGCGTCGCGGTTAGAATTTCAAACCGCCATTGCCCCCGGTTTACCTGATTTTCTAAAAGGGGAACCCGTTCAAGGGTCGCCGCGCAGCCGATAATACCTCGGCGAAAGGGTGACGGGGTTCGCGATCCTCAGCGACGCAAGGCCATTGGTCGCCGTCAACGTACCAGCCACGGGTTGCCAATCAACGAGCGGAACTAAAGAGCTCGTAAACTCCAGTGCCACGGCTCGATTCGTGGTTGGCCAGGAAACGTTCAGATTCCTGTTCTCATCGAGCTGAATGGACAGCGTAGGTAGGACCTGCACATCCGAGGGATTCTCGCGAAAGAGACGAATCAAACTGGGCCGCCGCACCCCGTCAAATCCCTGGAAGGTTCCGAACACGAGCAATAGACCGTCGTCCTGCTCCACGACGCCCGTGACGGATCCGCTGTCAATTCCGGTCTGAACCTGGAATTTGGGTACGGGAGACCCATTGGTACTGAGCAGGGCGATTCCGGGAACCGGAGTCTGGCCATCGCGGGTGAAGGGTCCTGTGACCAACACCTCGCCGCTCCTCAGCCCCCAACACGCCATTCGTCCATTCTTGGGTTCGACGAAGTAATTGGTGTCTAACTGTCCATTGGGATACAGGCGTATCGGATTCCCGTAATTACCGAGCATCAGCATGCCGTCCTCGGCTTCAGAGATGATGGTTGGAGAGTGAAATCCGAAAGCAATATCCTGGCTGATACGCCACAACTCCTCGCCAGTGCGCGTGAACCGGGCTGCGATAATCTCTCCCGGATAATCCCATTTATCGCGCATCGAACCTGCGATGAGAAGATCCCCGTTCTTCGCGATTACGAACGCATTCAAATAACTTATGTACCCACCACCACTTCTGGATATCCAGCTGGGCGCTTTCAGGTCTCCGGACACATCGAAAAGCACCGGATAGGATTCATTTCCAGCACTGAAAGTCGCCAGGACTTCTCCACCCAGTATGAGGGTATCCTTGGAGTCATAGGCAAAGCGCAAGTCCCCCGAAAACCCCTTCTGTCCCTGTGCGATCCCGTTGGCGGAAAATGCGTATACCTGGGTGGTGCTATAGGGGCCTTTAGGATAGAACCCGTCGAAATAGGCTGCGATGCCTATGGCCATGGAATCATTGGCCCGAATCTTCAACGAGGTAATCCCACCCCTGTAGTAGAATGCCAGCGGGTCCAATAACCCTCCAGCGGGCGCACGAAACGCGGAATCGATCTGACCGTTTGCCAGCAGACGCCGCAGGAACCACTCCAAATTCCCGGAAGCATTCGTTTGGATCCCCGCAAGCACGATTCGTCCATCCGATTGAACCGCAACCGTATCCACCCGGCCTACCACCTTGGGATCGAGGCGAAAGGAGAGATCCAAAAGGCTGGCACCCACCACACGGGACGTGGCAAACAAGCCCACCACGAGCCCCAACAGCAAGCGCAGGATCCGCAGTCTCAAGCAGAACGAGGGATGCGCGGGTTCGGGCATGGTCGCGGGCGTTTGGGTTGAAAACAGTAGTCCGGTGGAAGCACCGAAGTCTCCTTGGAAAATCTAAGGCCAACCCTTCTCGCGGCCGCACCCAAAGTCAACCGGGCATGGCGCCATGCCGCCCGTTGGTCGAGAACACTTCTCCTCAAAACAGATCGCCCTGCGCCGGAGGCGGCGCAACCTCCGCAAGCAAGCTGCGGAAGTTCCATCGAGTGTACATCTCCCGGAGGGTCTCCACATTCGGCGATGCCGGCTTGAGCGACTCCAGATCGGGACCACCTGCCAGTTCATCCTTCAGCCGGATCATGCGTTGATTCCGGCGCAGGAGTTCGGCACTGGATTGCACGGCCAGCCGCTGGGATTCCGACTTCAGCTCACCCGCCCGTGCGAGCAGCTGCTCGATCGATCCAAACCGCTTGAGCAAATCGGTCGCCGTCTTCGGTCCCACGCCCGCCACACCCGGGATGTCGTCCACGCTGTCGCCGACCAAGCTCAACCAATCCACCACCTGGGCCGGCTGAACCCCGGTCTTCGTCTCCACGTCGGCGGCGGTCCACACCTTGTCCGACTTGTCGTTGGGATTGAACAGGCCAACGCAGTCGTCAACCAGTTGCATGAAATCTTTGTCGGAACTGGCGATTACCACCGAGGCCAGCGACCCCTTGGCTCGCCGAGCGTAGGTGGCGAGCCAGTCGTCCGCTTCGGTGCCCTCGACCTGATGCGACGCCCAGCCCGCCGCGCGGAGCCAATCCGCCAGCTGGGGCAGCTGTTCGTCGAGCGCCTCGGGCGTGGGCGGGCGGGTCGACTTATACCCGGGGAGTTCCGCCATCCGTTCCGCCGCCAACCCGCCATCCCACACCACCATCCGATGCGACGGCTTCAGCACGCCCTCCATTTTCTGGAGCATTTTGATAAAGCCGTAGAGAGCGTTGGTGGGGCGGCCGGCCGGGCAGGACATCGACCGGATCGCATAGAAAGCGCGATACGCGTAGGCATGCCCGTCCACCAGTAGAAGGCGGCCGGCGGGAACGACGGAAGACATGCCCGAGGCTGTTCCAACGGCATCTCCGGATGCACCGAAAAAACAATCTTCCTGAGGTTTTATCCCTAAGAACTCATCCCGTAAAATGTTCGGTTGCCGCCGCCGCCGGAATCCGATAATTCTCGGGCACTCGGAAAAATACCTAATTCTTTCAACGTATGCCACGTACCCCTATTGCCCGTTTAGTCCGCGACCTCTTTCGTGATTCGCGACAGGCTTCCCAGCTCGGGATGCCCGTCAACGAACTCCTCGAACGCCGTGCGGAATCCTCTGCGTCCCGACGTGCTTTCCTCGGGACCCTCGGCCAAGCCGCTGTGGTCGCCGCAGGCACCTCGGCGATGGGGGGGCTCGCCCTCGCCGCGCCGGCCGGCAAGAATGGCAAGGTGGCCATCGTGGGTGCCGGCCTCGCCGGATTGACCTGCGCTTGGCGCCTCAAGCAGGCGGGCGTCAGCGCCACGGTGTTTGAGGCGGCGACTCGCCTCGGCGGCCGCTGCCTCTCGCGCCGCGGCTACTTTGCCGATGGCCAGGTCGTGGAGCGCGGTGGCGAGTTGATCGACACGGGCCACACTGCCGTGCTGGATCTCGCTGCCGAGTTCGGTCTTCCGATTGATGACCTGCTCGCCGCAGAACCCGCCGGCACCGAGCCGGTGTATCACTTCGGTGGACACAACTACACCTACGCCCAGGTTCTGGCGGAATTCCAAGCCATCTACCCGGCGCTGCAGGCCGACGTCACCGCGGCGGATTACCCGACCACCTACAACAGCTCCACGCCTCGGGGCCGTCAGCTCGACAAGATTTCCATCGCCCACTACATCGACCAGATCGTCCCGGGTGGCCACAATTCCCTGCTCGGCCGGGTCCTCGACACCGCCTACAATATCGAGTTCGGCGCCGAAACCGACGAACAGAGCGCCTTGAACCTGCTCTATCTGCTCGGGTTCTCGGGGCAGTCCGAGTTCTCGGTCTTTGGCGAATCCGACGAACGCTTCCACATTCGGGGCGGTAACGACCAGTTGGTGACCTGCCTCGCCGCCCGCCTCGGAAACCAGATCCAGACCGGAATGCCGCTGGTGGCTATCGCCCGGACCGCCGACGGCCGGTCCGCTCTTGCCTTCTCGGATGGCGTCTCCACGAAGAGCGCGATCTATGATCACGTGGTGCTCGCGCTGCCCTTCTCGATCCTACGCAATTCGGTCGACATCTCGAAGGCCAACTTCAGCCGCCGCAAGCGCACCGCCATCACCGACCTCGGCATGGGCACCAACTCGAAGTTCCAACTTCAGTTCAAGTGCCGCTTCTGGACTACGCTGGGCAACAACGGCGACACCTACGCCGACACCGGCTACCAGAATACCTGGGAGGCCACCCGTGCCCAGTCCGGCAAGGCGGGCGTGCTGGTGAACTTCACCGGCGGCGACATTGGCGCCAGCTACAACCAGGGAACCATCGCCCAGCGGAACAGCACGGTGCTGTCGCAGTTGGAGCCGGTCCTCAATGGCGCGACGCGGCAGTTCAACGGTCTTTCCACGCTGGATTACTGGCCCGGCAATCGCTGGAGCCGTGGCAGCTATGCCTACTGGAAGGTCGGCCAGTACACCGGATTTGCCGGCATCGAGGGGGCTCGCGAGGGCAACGTGCACTTCTGCGGCGAGCACACCTCACTGGATTCTCAGGGCTACCTGAACGGCGCAGTGGACACCGGTAACAGTGCCGCGGCCGAAGTCCTCGCCGACCTCTGACCCGACGGTTAAAGGCCGACGAACGGCGTCTTACAAAACAGGCGCCCTGGTTGATTCCAGGGCGCCTTTTGTTTTTGCCGAGTGCGTTTCTCCGAGAACCGTAGCTTGCTACATCGACTCGGGGGCCTCGATCCCGAGGCAATCGAGCCCCTGACGCAACACGCGGGCGGTCAGTTCGCAGAGCGCCAGCCGCGTGGTGCGGGCGGGTTCGGCCGCCTTCAACACCGGGCAGCTGTCGTAAAACCGCGAATATAGGCTCGCGAGTTCATACAGGTAGTTGCACAGCAGATTGGGCCGGCATTCGTCGCCGACCGCCTCTAGGCTCAGGCCGAAACTCAACAGGTGCCTGGCCAGTGCGAGTTCGGAAGGTTCCTGCAGGCACAACGCAGGCCCCGAGGTCCAGGCGGCGGGCAGTACGCCAGCGTCCCGGACTACTTTGCCGGCACGGGTGCACTGGTATTGCACGTACACCGCCGTGTTGCCGGTGAGGGCCAGCATTTTGTCCCAGGAAAAAACATAGTCGCTCTGCCGGTTCGGAAGCAGGTCCTGATACTTCACCGCGCCCAGACCGATCTTCCGCGCCACCTCGCGCTGGGCCACGGAATCCAGATCCGGCCGCTTTTCCAGCACCACGCGGAGTGCGCGTTCCTCGGCTTCGTCGAGCAGATCCGCCAGCTTCACTGTGTCTCCGCTCCGCGTTTTGAAGGGTTTCCCATCCTCACCAAGAATGGAGCCGAACCACGCGTGGGTCAGTCGAACCGCAGTCGCGGCCTGCGGCTGCCAGCGATGAAATGCCTGGAACACCTGGCGAAAATGCAACTGCTGGCGCCCGTCGGTGACGTAGATGATCTCGCTCGGCGACCAGGTACGGAGCCGATAATCCAGCGTCGCGAGATCGGTGGTCGCGTAGTTGAAGGCACCGTCGGACTTGCGGATCAATGCCGGATTCGCCACCCACTCTCCGTCGCGCGAAATCAGGAACGGATCCTCTTTCTGCGGCAGGGTTCCGTCGGAGAACACCGCCACCGCTCCCTCGCTTTCGCGCGCGATGCCCAGCTCCAGCAATCGCGAGACCACCTCGGGAAGCCACGGATTGTAAAAACTCTCGCCCAGGGTGTGGTCGAAGCGGACCCCGAGCCGGCCGTAGATCGTGTCGAACTGCACCTGCGACAGCCGAATCATCTCGCGCCAGATCTTGAGATTCTCCTCATCTCCGGCCTGCAGCTTGACCAATTCGGCGCGGGCGCGCTCCAGAGTTTCGGGCTGTTCTTTGCAGCCGATGTTAACCCGCTTGTAGATTCGCTCGAGCTCGCCGATCGGATCGGCATCCAGTGCGGCGGCATCCAGCATCGTCTTCCATCCGAGCAGCAACATGCCAAACTGAGTGCCCCAGTCGCCGATGTGGTTGTCGGAAATCACCCGGTGCCCCAGCAAGCGTAGAACGCGCGACAGGCTTTCCCCCAGAATGGTCGAGCGAATGTGCCCCACGTGCATGGGCTTCGCGACGTTGGGCGATGAATAGTCGATCACCACCGTCCGGCGGAGTTCCGGCGCGGTGACCGAGAAGAACAGATGCTCCCCCACCAGCGCGGCCTGCAGGACCGACTCCAAGGCGCCAGGGCGGAGGCGGAAATTCAGGAACCCCGGACCGGCGATCTCCACCGGCTCGCACCAGTCGGTCACGTCCATGCGTGCCACAACGTCGGTCGCCAACTGGCGGGGATTGACCTTTCGTTCACGCGCCAGCGCCATGAGCGCATTGCTCTGGTAGTCGCCGAACTTCGAATCCGAAGCCGGGCGGACCCGAATGGAATCGACGACGATCCCCGGGTAAAGGGCGGTGACGGCGGCCTGCAGGCGGGATTCTAGGGCGAGGTGGAGCACGGGGAGACTGGGATGCGGACAGACGGACGCTGGGACTCAAACCGACGAACGCTCAGGCTGCCACACTTCGACAGCGGGTGCACGTGCGGTCAGCGACCCGTGGAAAACTCCTGGATCACCTGCATCATGGCGTCGGCATCCGGGGCAGCGTTCAGGGCCACCAGGAACTCCTCGCGACGAAGCACCTTGGCAATTCCGGCCAGCGTGTGCAGATGCTTTTGAAACTGGCCCTGCGGCACCAGGAACAGCGTGACGAGATGCACGGGCTGGTTGTCGAGAGCATCGAAATTTACCCCGACCCGGCTGCGGCCGAAGGCGGCGGTCACCTCGGTGATGAGCTCGGTGCTCGCGTGGGGAATACCAATGCCGAAGCCGATGCCGGTGCTCATCGACTGCTCGCGACGCTTCACGACCGCCACCACGGCTTCGCGGTGGGCGGGATCAATCCGTCCGGCAGAGACCAGGGTGCCGATGAGCTCATCAATGGCCTCCCACCGAGTGGTGGCCTTGAGCTCCGGAACAATCTGCCGGGTCGTCAGGATGTCGCCGAGATTCATTCGTCCGATAGAGTGAAGTGATTTCGCAGGAAGGTTGGCGGCGATTCAAGCAGGGAGTTCGGCGAACCGCAGACACCGTGAACCGGTGGAGACGGAATCCGGGGCAAAACGAGCCGATAAACCCCTTGACCCCCTCTCGCACCGGCGTATCGCAGAGAGGAACCACATCCAGTATCCATGAACCCCGCACTTTCCATGACCCAACCGCGCACTCGTCGGGAATTCCTCGCCGACGTTGGCCGAGGAATGATGGTGACCACCGTCGGATACGAGGTCGCCACCGGCCTCGGAATCTCAACCGCACTGGCTGGCGAGGCCGGCGATGCGCTTTCGTTCGGCCCGCTGGAACCCCTGGTGGCCCTCATGCAGGAAACCCCGCTCGAGCATCTCATGAGCACCTTGGCCGAGCAGGTGCGCAAGGGCACTCCGCTTCGGCAGCTCGTGGCGGCGGCGGCCTTTGCGAATGCCCGTACGTTTGGCGGTGAGGATTACGTCGGCTTTCACACCATGATGGCCCTGGCACCGGCATTTTACATGTCCCAGGAACTGCCGACCGCGTCACAACCCCTGCCGGTGTTCAAGGTGCTTTACCGAAACACCCGTCGCATCCAA
Source organism: Verrucomicrobiota bacterium (assembly GCA_025354845.1). GTDB lineage: Bacteria > Verrucomicrobiota > Verrucomicrobiia > Limisphaerales > UBA9464 > CAIVQB01. The sequence goes on from JANXMD010000098.1 coordinate 8,722, forward strand.
GAGCACGGCGGACGCACGGGTGAAATCCTCCGGGTGGTTTCACCGGAACCCGGCGAACCGGGATCGGACGGTGGGGTTTCCTTGCGCGAGGCCGTCCGGCGAGGAGACGCAACCGCTGCAGAACGGACCTTTGCCCGGATCGCCAACGGTGGCCCCGATGAGGCCTTCAACCAACTACTCCTGGCCGTCCAGGATCACACCGAGGTGCATCGCGTGGTCCTCCCCTACCGGGCCTGGGATCTGATGGGAATCATCGGGAAAGAGCAGGCGCACACCCTGCTCCGACAGTCGGTCCGCTATTGCGTGAAGGCTGAATCCTGGCCCGCCTCCACCCGGCCGGACGATCCCCGCACCCTGCTGCCACGACTGCTGGAGGAACACCACCTGATGGGCCGCACGGCCGGAACCCGTCAAGCCGAGGACGCCTGGGTGGACCACTTGAGTCAGACCGTATTCCAATCCTCACCCGAACAAGCTGCTGGAGCGGTGGCCGCGGCGCTGGCCGAAGGCATGTCACCCGACGCCGTCGGCGAGGCGATCACCCTGGCCACCAACCAGCTCATCCTGCGCGATCACGGACGCACGCCTCAGGACGAAGTCGCGGGCAAGCCTCTGGGCAGCGTTCACGGCGATTCCATCGGCGTGCATGCCTGCGATTCCGCCAACGCGTGGCGAAACCTGGCCCGAGTCGCCAATCCCCGAAACTGTTTCGCCAGCCTCATCCTTGGCGCGTACCAGGCCGCCCACGATCGAATCGCCCGCGGCGGTGATTTTCTGAAGTGGCAACCCATGCCGCTCGCCCGACACCTGAGCGAAGCCAGCCCTCTTACCGATGCCGAGTCCCTGCTCCAGGCGACCGACGAGGCCATCCGTGGCAACCTTCAGGCTCGTGCCACTGCCCTCGTGCAGCGGTACGGCCTGCTCGGTTTTGCTCCCCGACCCGTGTTCGATCTCATGCTCCGGTACGCGGTGAGCGAAGACGGATCGCTGCATGCCGAAAAGTTCTATCGAACCGCCTCCGACGAATTTGCGTCGACACGGCCGGCGTTCCGATGGCGTCACCTGGTGGCACTGGCCCGCGTGACGGCCAGCGAATACGGCCGGCCCGCGGCTGGCGTCGCCGAAGCCCGGACCGTTCTGCGGCTCTCCTGACCCATCGGCTCGCAGCTCCTTCCAGAATCTTGCAGCGACGGGATGCGATCCGGTGCCCGCCACCGGATCCTTCCGATTTTCCAAAGGGCGCCTAATCTCGCTCCATGGAAAAGAACCGGCTTGAGGCCTTCAGTGACGGCGTCCTGGCCATCATCATCACCATCATGGTGCTGGAATTGAAGGTGCCTCACGGGGTCGGCCTGGAGGCATTGAAGTCGGTGGCACCCGTGTTTCTTGGGTACGTGCTGAGCTTCATCTACGTCGGGATCTATTGGAACAACCACCATCACTTGTTCCACTCCACCCGCCGGGTCACCGGAGGCATCCTGTGGGCGAACCTGAATCTGCTCTTCTGGCTATCTCTGTTCCCGTTCGCCACCGCATGGATTGGCGAAAACCGGCTCGCCCCCATTCCCACCGCGATTTACGGCTGCGTGCTGCTGCTCGCCGCAATGGCCTACTACATTCTGCAGTCCTGCATCATCGCCCAGCAGGGCCCCAATTCGGTGCTGGCAGCGGCGATCGGACGCGACGTGAAGGGCAAGGTCTCCCTCCTGTGCTACGTGGTCTCCATCGCCATCGCCTGCTGGCAACCTTGGATGGCGACCTGCCTTCATGTGTTGGTGGCCCTGATCTGGTTGGTACCGGACCGCCGCATCGAAAGAGCCCTGCATCCTCACCCCGACCCGAAGGGATCCGAGTCCCCCGGGCGCTGAGCCCCAATCACTCCACCGTCACGCTTTTCGCCAGATTTCGAGGCTTGTCCACGTCACAGCCGCGGGCCACTGCAATGTGATAGGCGAGCAATTGGAGCGGAATGACGGTCAATAGCGGATTCAGCACGTCCAGCGTGGACGGAATAAACAGCAGGTCGTCCGTCTGGCTGGCCAGCCGGGTATTCCCCTCGGTGGTGATGCCGATGATGGGACCACCGCGGGCCCGGATCTCCTGCAGGTTCCCCTGGGTCTTTTCGTAGAGCGCGTCAGTCGGCGCCAGCACGACGGTTGGTGTCCGCTCGTCGATCATGGCGATGGGCCCGTGTTTCATTTCCGCCGCCGGGTAGCCTTCGGCATGAATGTACGAAATCTCCTTCAACTTCAGTGCACCCTCCAACGCGACCGGAAAATTGAACTGCCGTCCGATGAAGAAGAAATCCTCGCAAGCGGCATATTTCAGCGCGACCTGCCGGATCCGTTCGTTCTGGTCGAGGATGGACTGGATCTGGTCGGGAATCGCCTCCAACGCCCGCAGCAACCGGGTGCCTTCCGCATTGCCCAGCATGCGCAATCGCCCCATGAGCAGGGCGAACAGGGTCAGAACGGTCACCTGCGACGTGAAGGCCTTGGTGCTGGCCACGCCAATCTCCGGACCGGCGTGGAGGTAAATGCCCCCATCGGCCTCGCGGGCAATGGTCGAGCCCACGCCGTTGCAGATGGCGAGCACCCGGTGCCCGCGGCGGCGCGCCTCGCGCAGGCCGGCGAGCGTGTCGGCTGTCTCGCCGGACTGCGTCACCACCAGGAGCAGCGTGTGCTTGTCGAGCGGCGCGTTCCGATACCGAAACTCCGAGGCGTACTCGACTTCGCAGGGAAGGTGAGCGAGTTCCTCAAACAGGTATTCCCCCACCAGCCCTGCATGCCAACTGGTGCCGCAGGCTGCGATCACGATGCGGTCCACAGAGCGCAGTTCCGCCGGGGTGAGATTCAGGCCGCCAAATTTCGCCATTGCCTCGTCGGGATCAAGCCGTCCGCGAAGTGCGTTCCGAACCGTGGCCGGCTGCTCGAAGATTTCCTTGAGCATGAAATGAGGATAGGGCCCCCGCTCGGCGGCAACCGGATCCAGATCCAAGCGGGTCACGCGCGACTCCGTCGCCGCCCCGCCGGGATGCACCACACGAAAGCCGTCGGCAGTCACCATCCCGAGTTCGTGATCGTTCAAATACACCACGTCCCGCGTATGGGTGACGATGGCCCCGGCGTCGCTGGCGATGAAGTGTTCGCCGTCGCCAATGCCAATGAGGAGGGGGGATCCGCGTCGCGCCACCACCACCAAGCCCGGAAATTCCGGCGACACCACCGCGAGTCCGTAGGTGCCGGTCACCTCCCGCAAGGCCCGCACCACAGCAGACGCGAGCGGATGCAGCTCGGACCCCGCCGCGTCCGCCGCGTCAGGAACCGCGGCGGCATCCAGGTGGAGCGCGATAAGATGGGCGAGAACTTCGGTGTCGGTGTCGGAACGAAACGTGTGCCCTGCCCCGCGCAGACGGTCGCGAAGCCGGTCGAAGTTCTCGATGACGCCATTGTGAACCACCGCCACGCGATTGGCCGGATCGAGGTGCGGATGTGAATTCACATCGCTCGGCGCGCCATGGGTCGCCCAGCGGGTGTGGCCAATGCCACAGCCGCCCGGGGCCGGGGTCTCCTCAAGCGCCGGAGCCAGTCCGGAGTCGATCCGCCCGCGACGCTTGCGCACTTGGAGCGCACCGGTCCCGTCACTAAGAACCGCCACGCCCGCGCTGTCATAGCCGCGGTATTCCAGCCGCCGAAGTCCGTCGAGCAGGATGGGCACCGCGCCTCGGCGGCCCACGTAACCAATGATTCCACACATCGGAATGACCCATGCACGAACTGCCGGCCAACGGCCAATGGCAAATCTTCGACCTCCCCGGAAAACGATCTTGACCCCGGACACCGTCGTTTCCGCTTCCTCCGCCGACGCCCGCACCGCTAGCGTTTCCCCATGGCCAAGATCCTTCTCGTGGATGACGAGTACACCATGGTGCAAATGGTGACGGAGGTGCTGCGGGCTGAGGGCCATGAGGTGTTCCCGTTCACCAACTACAACGGCGTGGCCGAGGCGCTAACCTCCCGACGTCCGGATCTGGTGATCACCGACCTGTACCTCGACAAGACCAAGCCCCACGGCCTCGAGATCGTCCAAAAGGCGCGCGCGCTCACTCCGCCGCCGGTCGTCATCATGATCACCGGCTTCGGCACCGTGGAGAGCGCCGTCGAGGCGATGCGGCTCGGCTGCTACGACTACCTGGAGAAGCCCTTCAAGCTCGACGAGCTGAAGCTTTGCATCCAGCGGGCGCTCAACCACACGCAGGTCCTTGCCGAGAACCAGCAGCTCCGGAAGGAACTGCGACGCGGCTACCAGTTTCACCGGATCATTGGCGCCAGTCAGCCGATGCAGGCGGTTTTCCACCTGGTGGAGCGCGTCGCCGACACCGATGCCACGGTGCTCATTCTGGGCGAAAGCGGCACCGGCAAAGAGCTCATTGCCCGCGCGGTTCACTACAATTCCCGACGCGGCCAGGGACCGTTCATCCCCGTCAACTGCTCGGCGCTGCCGGAAAACCTGCTCGAATCCGAACTATTCGGACACCGCAAGGGAGCCTTCACCGGCGCGGTGAATGACAAAAACGGACTCTTTCACGAGGCCGACGGAGGCACGTTGTTCCTGGATGAAATCGGCACCATGCCCGCCCAGCTGCAAAGCCGCCTACTCCGGGTTCTGCAGGAGAAGGAAGTACGGCGCGTGGGGGACAACACCTCGGTGACGGTCAACGTACGCATCGTTGCCGCCACCAACGAAAATCTCGAATCGTTGGTGAAGTCGGGGAAATTTCGCGAGGATCTGTACTACCGACTCAACGTCATTCCGGTGACCCTTCCCAGCCTCCGGCAGCGACCGGAGGATATTTCGATGCTGATCAGCCATTTTCTGCGGGAGCGCACCCATTCCCGTTCGGGCAAACCCTTTCAGGTCACCTGCAGGGCCATGGCCGCCATGGAGGCTCACTCCTGGCCGGGAAATGTCCGCGAACTGGAAAATGCCATCGAACGGGCTTCACTGCTCGCGGACCTGCCGTTGCTCCGCGTCCGCGACCTTCCCCCAGTCGTTCAGGCACACGCGACCGCCGACGACGGCAATGAGGAGCAGCAGATATCCGCCAGCGTGGTGCCTTCGGGACCGCGTCCTTCGGAGGCTCTCTCCGCAAGCGCCACTCCCACGACCCCAGGCGCTCGACCGGCCTCGCCGATGCCCCCAACCCTGCTGAGTCTCAAGAAATACGGCCACGATCAGGAGCTCGCCTACATCCAGCACGTCCTCGCCAGTACCGGGCAGGACAAGGAGGCGGCGGCGCAAATCCTGGAGATCAGTCTCGCCACTCTCTACCGAAAGCTCTCCGACACCGGGGACTAGGGCTTTTCTGGAGAGGCCGGATCAGGATTGAACCCGCCGGCCCTCTCGTCTCCAATCACCTCCCCGTGGTGCCACCGCCGTGGCCTCCGGGCTCCGCCGCCATGCCTACCCGCCATTTCGCCTCCGACAACTACGCTGGAATCACCCCCGAAGCCTGGGCCGCCTTGGCCGAGGTCAATCAGGGGCACGAACCTGCCTACGGGAATGATCGCTGGACCCAGAAGGCCGCCGACCTGATCCGCGAGGTCTTCGAGACCCCCTGTGAAGTATTCTTCGTCTTTAACGGCACGGCCGCCAACTCCCTGGCCCTCGCCCATTCCACCCAGAGCTATCACAGCGTGCTCTGCCATAGCGTGGCGCACGTAGAAACCGACGAATGCGGGGCTCCGGAATTCTTCTGCAACGGCACCAAGCTGCTCCAACTCCCGGGTGAGGATGGACGACTGACCCCGGCAGGAATCGAGGAGGCGGTCCGCCGCCGCACCGACATCCACTATCCGAAGCCCGCCGTGGTGACGGTCACCCAGGCAACCGAGGTGGGCACCCTGTACGCGCCGGCCGAGCTCCGCGCGATCGGTTCCATGGCCAAGAAGCACGGGCTCCGCTTCCACATGGACGGCGCGCGCTTCTCCAATGCGGTCGCCGCCCTGGGCGTCGCGCCACGCGAAATCACCTGGCAGGCAGGCGTGGACGTGCTGTGCTTCGGCGGGACCAAGAACGGCATCCACGTCGGCGAGGCGGTGGTGTTCTTCAATCGCGAACTGGCGCGGGAATTCGACTATCGCGCCAAGCAAGGCGGCCAGCTCTGCTCCAAGATGCGCTTCGTGTCGGCCCCTTGGCTCGGAATGCTGCAGGACGGCGCCTGGCTTCGGCATGCGGGAAACGCCAACGCCATGGCGCGCCTCATGCACTCGCTCATCCGTGAGATTCCGGGGGTGAAGATCCTCTTTCCGCAGCAGGCCAATTCCGTGTTCGTGGACCTGCCCAAGCCAACCATCCAGGCGCTGTGGGCCAAGGGATGGCTGTTCTACAACTTCATCGGCGAGGGCGGATGCCGCCTGATGTGCTCGTGGGATACCCAGGAGGCGGACGTGCGCGCCTTTGCCGCCGATCTGGCCGCCGCGATGCCGGCGTGAAACCCGGCGGCGGCGGCGGTTCGCGCGGGAATTCCCGCGGCCCGCTTCAACTGGCGCGGGCCAAGTAGATCGTGAAGCCCACCAGCGCGATACAGGCCACCAAGATTCCGACCACCGTGAACGCCACACGTTCCGGGCTGGGAGGGGGAGGAGGTGGCTTGAATTCAGATTGTGCCATGAGGCTCGGTTCGGAAGGCCGCGTAAAAGGGTTGGGTCCGGTGTTGACAGTGTCGCTGAAGGGCGACTTCTCCAACATGGGGCAATCCGGCTCGGGTGCAACTCTATGTTCCTGCATCCTTCGGCCATCCCGGATCCCGGATGGCCTCCACCGGCGCTTCCTCTCTGTCCAAATCGCCCCCATTCTGACATCCTGAGTCCCTCCCGTATGAAGCCGATTGCCCGCCTCCTCCCCGTCGCGATGCTCGTCCTGGTGACTGTGATCCAAGCCGCTGACAAGAAGCCGCCGGTCATCGACCCCTCCAAGATCCCGCTTCCCGTGCCGCGAAAGGTGGATTTCGAGAAGGAAGTGTATCCGATGCTGAAGGAGTCTTGCTTCAGCTGCCACGGACCTGAAAAACAGAAGGGCAAGTACCGCTGCGACACCAAGGCGGGGGCCTTCAAGGACACCGACTACGGCCCGACCTTGGTGGCGGGCAAGAGCGAGCAGAGTTCACTCATCCACATGGTCTGTGGGTTGATTGACGAAATGCTCATGCCACCGCCATCGG
>JANXMD010000103.1 GCA_025354845.1 Verrucomicrobiota bacterium
GCATCCGACTGCAGCGAAAGGCACGGTGGGCGTGAGTGGCGTGCGAGCAGGATTGTTTCCGGGCGTGGCAAGAGCGCTCGCAACTCGGCGGTCGATCCTGGTCGAAGGGAGGGATTTGTTTGGCGCCATTCAGAAAGCATCGGTGCCGGTGTCGGGCGTCGGCCCGCTGCTGGTGCTGAAATTGAATGCCTTCGCTGGCCGACAGCAGCCGAAGGATGCATATGATGTGCTGCTCGCCGTAAGTCGTTTTGTGGATGGTCCGGAGGCGGCGATTGCAGCTTTTCAAGTTGAGGCGTCGGCGGGAAATCCTGGCCATGAGCGAGCAGTCATGACGTTGAAGCATCATTTTGTTGAAGCTGATCAAAGTGGTCCTTTGCGCTGTGCCGCGTTCGCGTTGGGTGAGGAAGCTGGAAATGGTGATCAACGCGATCGTCAGCGCCAAATCGTGGAACAGCTGGTGACAATTGGTCGCGAACTTGTCGCGGGGGCGTGATGAAAGTGCATCAGACGTCGGCGCATCCGACGCGCCGTTTCAATTAGGGCGCTACGGTGGGGTCATTAAGCACCGCCGCCAGCGGCGAGAGAACCCTCCGCGCGCTTTCGGTGTCGCCGTGGGTGTACTGGGTGGTCATGGCGCTGCTGGAGTGGCCGAGGGTCTTTTGGACCAGGCCCAGGTTTGCACCCGATTTGGCTGCCAGGGTGGCGGCGGTGTGCCGGAGGCTGTGGAAGCCGACCACAACCCGTGCCCTTCGGCGCTGCTGGTCGTCACCCAAGGGCGTTTGGGTGATGATGCCGCATGCCTCAAAGTGTCGGCTGACCCGTTTTGCCAATTCGCCCCGCTTCCAGAGGATGTGTTCCTCCGGAAAACTTGGTTCCCGACGCTGACGGCCTTCTCGGCGCGCAGGTCGGAGAGGAGGGGAGGGGATCCAGCAGCGGGAGGGTAAGCGTTTTCCCGGTTCGGCTGGTTTTGATGGGGGTGAAGGTCCAGGTCTCGGCCTCCAGGTCGAGATCGGTCCATTTCATCCCGACCAGGTCCGACAGACGGGCGCCGGTAAGCAGGCCGGCGACCAGCAGCCGTCGGAGGGACCCTTCGGCGGATCCAATGGCGGTACGCACCTCGATCGGAGTCAAAGCGCGACGTCCGGTGTTTGGGGTTGCGGCCTTCGATTTCAGGCTACTCCATGGGTTTGTGTCGGAAAGCCCAGCGAGGACCCGCAGGCACGCCCATTGGGAGCGAAGAAACTGGAGATGGGCGTTGTAGGTAGCCGGTGTTACCTGGCTCCTCCAAAGATCGTCGGCGTAGGCGAGCGCTGCGGCCTCGTCCAGCTCGTGAAACGACTTCAGGCCCTTCCGGTCCGCCCACGCGGCAAAACGTGCCCAGATGGCCTGGTAGCCTTGGAGGGTGCGTTCCTTTGGGTTGGATCGATTGGCCGAGGCAAGCCGGGTGTCCCACCCCAGGGCGATGGCCAGTTTTC
>JANXMD010000112.1 GCA_025354845.1 Verrucomicrobiota bacterium
TGCAGGGTGGCCGTGACCTCACCCACGGGCGTCTCAATGCGATGGTCTCCAGGTTGAATGCGACCTAGACGGGCCAGGGTGACGGTCAACCCGATGGTTCCGTGGCCGCACATGCCGAGGTAGCCAACGTTGTTAAAAAAAATCACGCCGGCGGCGCACCTGGGGTCCACCGGCGGCACCAAAAGCGCGCCCACCAATACGTCGGAACCGCGCGGCTCGTTTACCACCGCGGATCGGAAGCCATCGTGCTCGGTGCGAAAAACCTCCAGTTGTTCTGGCACGCTGCCCTCGCCGAGGTCCGGGGCGCCGTCGAGGACGACGCGCGTCGGCTCGCCGCCGGTGTGGGAATCGACGACACGGACGATGCGAGGACGGGAAGCGTTCATGGAGGTCACGAACCGTTTAATCCAAACACAAAGAGATGAACCACAGAGCCTTCTTCAACGGGTTCGCAGGTAGGCGGCGAGGTCGGCGAGATCCTGAGGAGTCAGCCCGAGTTGGTCGGCACTCAGCATCAAGGAACGCCCCAGCGCCTTGCGGGATGCGATGCGCGCCTTGGGAACGGTTTGGGTCAGACCGCCGGCGGATTGGATGATGAGCGGGTCGCCCTCCGACAGCACAAGGCCGTCGATGACCACGTCCTCCTTGGTACGGATTTCGGTTCCGGCAAAGCCGCTGGCGATGTCGGCGCTGGGATTGATGACCGAGTTGGCGAATACCTCGGCAGTCTGACGGCGGGCCCAGCCGGTGAGGTTTGGCGCGTATTCGGCGCCGATGTCCCCGGCGCGGTGGCAGCTTGCGCAAATCGATTGAAAGCGATCGGCACCGCGCTTTACGTCGCCCGAGAGTTTGATGACGTCCGCCATGGAAAACTTCGGCGCTTCGGCCGCGGGAACCGTCGCCTCGGTGAGTTCAACCGAGTCGGGATTGTAGATGCCACGGGCCTTCAACGCCTCATTCACTCCGAATTCCTTCCATGTGGAATCTTTCCGGTTCAGCAGCCACCAGAGAGCCTCGGCCTTGATCGACTTGTCGGTCTTGGCGGCGATTTCGAGCATGGCGGCAGCGCCGGCGGCGTTGTCGTTGTAGCCGATCGCCGTGGTGGCCGCCTTGCGGACGGAATCGGGCAACGCCGTGGTCAGGGCCCGGGCCTTGAAGCCCGCGACGCTGGCTTCGGGATGGAGCCGCCACGCAAGGTTGGCGAAAGCAGGTGACCAGAAGAGGACGCCGATGGTGCCGGTGCGATCGGTGAGTGCTGCCTGCACTGCCTCGTAGACTTCCGCCTCCTTGCCGGCGGCGCCGGTTCCGAAGGCCTCAAGATAGGTGCGATCCTTTCCGTCAAAGCCCTTGGCTAGCGCGACGAAGTGCGCGCGGGTGTCGGAGAACGGCAGGTCGCGCAGGGACAGCGCGACCTCGCGGCGGACGGCCGGCGATGGGTCGGAGGCAAGCTTCAGCGAGGTGGCCAGGAATCCGGCACGCGAGACCTTGCCAGCGAAGCGTTGTTCCTCGACCGCACGGCGTACCGCCCGGAAGGCAACCACACGGGTTGCAGCGTCATGATCCCGCAACAGACCCTGAACCGTGTCCAACCCCTTCGGCGAAACCTGCGCCAGAGCCCAGACCGCGCGGGCGCGGAAGTAGGGGTTGGATACGTGCAGCAATTTATTGAGCGCGGGAACCGCCTGCGGGCCGAAACGCTGCAACGCGTAGAATGCGGCGCCGCGGACATTCACGGCCGGGCTCTCCAAAGCGGCGATGGCCCCGTCAACCGATGAGAGATCCAGCTTCGGAGCCTTCGGGTGCGTCCCCTTGCGGGTGATACGGTAAATGGTGCCGGAGGTGGAATCATCCCAATCAGCGTGACCACCCACTCGGGCGTCAAACCAGTCGGCGACGTATACGGCTCCGTCGGCACCCAGGCCCACGTCGCTGGGACGGAACATGGTCTTCAAAGTGCGCGCCTCGTTGCGCCCTCCCTTGAAGTCCGTCCCGGCGAAGTCGCCCTCGCGGTTGCTGGTCACGAAGTCGAAGCGATTGAGCTCGTAGCCGGCACCGACGGGTTTTGGGTAGTAGCCAAAGACCACGTTTCGCCCGGGCTCGCAGCTCAGCAGCAGACCGCGGTACTTGTCTCCGAGTGCGCTCTCCTCGACGAAGGTAATGCCAGTCGGCGAGCCGCCGCCATAGACGTCGCCGGATGGCATGGTACCCGGATCTTCCTGACGCCACTCGGCCACCGGGATGCTCTGCCCGGGACGACGATCGGCGCCCCAGGAGCGCTTGCCGTCGAAGGAACAGAATCCCGCGTTCCCGAACTCGAGCAGGAAGGAGGTGCGGCACGCGGGGGGATCATCGTTGTCGTTCTGGAAGACATCGCCGTACGAGGTGACCGTCTGCTCGTAGCTGTTGCGGTAGTTGTGGCCGATGATCTCGACCCCGGTGGCATCCGGCTTCATGCGCACCGTAAAACCACCAACATAAACATGACCGTCGTCACTGCTCGCCCCCGCCAGTTCAGCCGGCTTCCAGCTATAAATGAACGGCGCGGCATTATTCGCATGCGGTTCGTAAACACTGCCAATCCGGAAGGTCTTGCCCTCGCGGTCAGTGAAGTGGGCGCTGCAGTTGCCGTGACTGAAATACCAGCGGCCGTCGGGTCCGACTGTGACCGAGTGCAAGGCATGGTCGTGATTGCGCCCATTGAAACCGGTCAGCAGCACTTCGCGCTTGTCCACGGCGGGATCAAAGCGGCCGTTGCGGTCCACATCGGTGTAGACGATGAGGTCAGGCGCAT
>JANXMD010000146.1 GCA_025354845.1 Verrucomicrobiota bacterium
CGCGCCATCGAGCCCGAACGAGGCGCCTTCAATCCTTCTGTTCAATGGAAATGGAACCTCTCCCAATGACGTCAAGGCGGTGGAAGCGGTGTTGAAGGGAAGTCGCCACCGGTATGCGACGGTGAATTCCCGTCAGTTGAACGGCATGACCGAGGCTCAATTGATGGCCTATCGTTTGATGATTGTTCCCGGTGGCAACTATCTCACCATCGGCGCCGGCCTCACGCCTGGCACCGCCACGAATCTTCACAATGCCGTGCAGGGTGGAATGAACTACTTTGGAATCTGTGCGGGTGGACTCCTGGCGGGAAATGCCACCTCGAACAGTCCGAACCTGACCTCAGGTGTCCGGGTCGGGTTCTACTCGGTCGTTAATCGAGGCATTCACAAGGCTGCCGTGTCCATTGCCAGTGTAGGGGGGCAAGCCGTTGAGCACTACTGGGAGGACGGGCCGCAGTTCACGGGCTGGGGTGAGGTGGTCGGAAAGTATCCCGACGGAACACCTGCCATCGTCGAAGGGACGTCAGGAAAGGGGTGGGTCATTCTCTGTGGTGTCCATCCTGAAGCCCCGGAGACTTGGCGCCGCGGTATGGGCTTCACCACCTCTGCAGGTGTCGCCAACGCCTACGCCGGAACCCTGGTTGACGCGGCACTCAACCGCACACGGCTACCTCATTTTTGACGCACGACAATGCCCGCAACGGGTTACCCCACACCACTGTCACCGCGCCGTCGGAGTTGAGGATTGCCGTCCATTGGGGCGCGGGCGGAGCCGCTCGGATTCGATTGTTTCTCCACCGCCAAAGCCACCTCACCCTTGACCTCATGATCTCCAGCGCCATTCCGGTCCTCGCCGTTTCCAATTCGGCTCGATCGGAAGACTACTACTGCCGGGTCCTGGGATTTCAAAAGCAGTTCGCCTACCGCCCCGATCCGAGCATGTCGGACCCATGCTATCTGGGAGTCGCTCGAGATGGCGTGTGGCTTCATCTTCAGTCCTTCAAGCGGGAACGAGCGGGAATGACCGACGCGTTTCTTTGGGTTGCCGATGTAGATCTACTGCATGACGAAATTTCGGCTCGAGGTGCGGTGGTTCAGCTTCCACCGACCAACCAGACGTGGGGAACCCGTGAAGCCGGGATTCGCGATCCCGACGGAAACGTCCTCGTGTTTGCCAACCAATCGCCGGACACAACTTCGGGCAAACCTGAAGCCACCCCGGCCCGGCGGCCCTGATTCCCGGGTTCCGATTGCAACCCATGCCTCGCGCAGGCAACGTCACCGGGCTTGGATTCCGAGTTGGCGCCATCCGTCCTCAATGAATGTTCATAAAGGAGTCGCAAGGATTCAGGTGACGGTCGTCATCGGCGCCGGATCGATCGGTCAGGCGATCGCGCGGCGAGTCAGCGCCGGCAAGCACGTCCTCCTTGCGGACCTGCGGCAGGAAAACGCGGATGCCGCCGCTAAAGTCCTCGGCGACGCCGGGTTCGAGGTGAGCACCACAATCGTCGATGTCTCGTCGCGTGAGTCGGTGCACGCGCTTGTGGAGGCGGCGACGGCCCTGGGGAGCGTCACCGGCGTGATCCACGCCGCCGGTGTGTCCCCCACGCAGGCATCCCCGGCGACGATCCTGAAGGTCGATCTGTACGGCACGGCGCTCGTGCTAGAAGCGTTTGGCAGTGTCATCGCGCCCGGTGGAGCAGGTGTCGTCATCGCGTCGCAATTTGGGCACCGCCTCCCTGACGCTTCTTAGATCCGTATTCGAACGTCCAAAGCCATGAGCATTCAAGCGACCTACACGCACACGAATCTGACCGCCCGTGACTGGCGTCGGTTGGCGCGGTTCTACTGTGATGTCTTCGGGTGCATTCCCCGACTTCCCGAGCGCGACCTAAAGGGGGATTGGCTGGCGCGTCTTACCTCATTGGAAAATCCGCACCTGCGCGGGATGCATTTCGCGTTGCCCGGAATGCCGGAGGGTGGCCCGACGCTCGAACTCTTCGAGTACGAACACCTGATGCCCGGAAACCCGCCGGTGGTGAATGAGCCGGGGTTTGGGCACCTTGCCTTTCACGTGGCGAATGTGGCCGATGCCGTGGCCGAGGTGCTCAGGAGCGGGGGCTCGTTGGTCGGCGAAGTGGTCAAAACCGAGGTGCCCGGTGTCGGGATTCTCTGGGTGGCGTACGCCCGGGATCCCGAAGGCAATATCCTCGAACTTCAGAACTGGAGCCAAGCGGTCCGTCGGTAGCGCCTTGGGAGCCAGGGCCAAT
>JANXMD010000157.1 GCA_025354845.1 Verrucomicrobiota bacterium
CCGCTGTTGAAGTTGTCGAGGCCTCCCGATGGGATGAGGCCGCCGTTCAACACGACGAATCCCGGGATATTTTGGTTCTCGGTGCCGAGTCCGTAGGCGGCCCAGGCGCCCACGCTGGGACGACCCTGCAGTCCGGTACCCGAGTGCAAGAAGTAGTTCGCGCTGGTGTGCTCCGGGAACTTGGAGGTCATGGACTTGATGAGGCACAGCTCATCAATTTCCCGCGCAATCTGCGGAAAGAGCGTGCTGGCCCACTGGCCCGACTGGCCGTGGCGCGCGAAGCTCCAGTGCGACTTCATCACGCGGCCGATGTTGTTGAACTGGGTCTTCTCCAGCGGCCCCATCACCGAACGCGGTTCCTTGCCGTGGTGTTTTTCCAGCAGCGGTTTGTAGTCGAAACTGTCCACCTGCGAGACGCCGCCGTCCATGTAGAGGAAGATGACGTTCTTGGCCCGGGCTGCCGAGTGCGGCTGGCGTGGCAGCAGCGGCGAGGTGGAGGCGGCGAGGGCGATGGAACTCGAAAGGCCGGCGAAGGCGGTCGCGGCGAATCCACAGGCGCACTGCCGGAGCATCTCGCGCCGGGTCAACGGGCGGCGGCCCAGCGCGTGGGCGGCGAAGTCGGGATTCCAGTTCGAACTCATGAACTTCAATTCGGCAGTTGAAGAAGACTGAAACCACAGAGCACAGATGGACACAGATTAATCGGGAACCGGACCGAGCTGCCCCATGAAACCGGGGGGATACGCGTAGTCACCCGGGGTCCATCGATGCATCCCACTCGGTATCTGTGTCTATCGGTGTCCATTGTGGTTTGAAATACCGTGCCTGAATTGCTAGCCGTCAGCGGAGGTAAACGAATTCCTTCACGCCGAAGAGCGCATGGCAGAGCTCTACGAGCGGGTCGGCGCCTTCCATCGGTCTCGCCAACGCCTCGCGGCAGCGCTGGAGTTCACCGTCCGTTGGCCGGCGGCTGAAGTAGGCGAGAAACAACGTGCGGATGAGCTCCTCGGCAGGCGCATCTCCCAACGCCCGGCGCCAGCGTTCGGCGCAGACCTCCGCCTGCTGGTGCACGAAGGGATCGTTCATTAGGAACAGCATTTGCGCCGGGACATTGGAGACATTGCGCCGCCCGTTGGTGGTGAACGGAATCGGCGTGTCGAACGCGAGCATCATCATCGGCAGGAAGTTTCGTCGCGCGGCGACGTAAACGGTGCGGCGGCCGTCGCCGTCGAGCGGACCGCGTTCCGCCCGCAGACCGCGCGCTTCAATGAACTGCGACGGGTGTAGCGGCACACCGGCGCCATACATTCGGTCGGTCAGGCGGCCGGAAACCGTGAGAATCGAATCCCGGATAGCCTCGCCCTCCAGGCGCCGAAGGTGGGCGCGATGCAGCAGGCGGTTGTCGGGATCCTTTTCCTCGGCATGGGGGTCGGTGAGAGCACTGTCCATCGCGAACGTGTCGGTCAGGACGAGCTCGCGCACCAGTTGCTTGAGGGACCAATGCTGCCGTTCCACGAACTGCACCGCGAGGTAGTCGAGCAGTTCTGGATGGGAGGGGCGTTCTCCGAGGACGCCAAAGTTGTCCACGGTCGGCACGATGCCGCGGCCGAACAGATGGTGCCACACGCGATTGACGAAGACCCGCGCCACGAGCGGGTTGGACGGCGTGGCCAGCACCTCGGCGAGTTCCAGACGGCCGCTGGTTCCGGAGTTGCAAAGCGGCTGGGTGCCGGCCACTGCCTCGAGAAAACGCCGCGGAACCTCTCCGTCGGCCCGGCCGGGAGAGCCGCGCTTCAGGAGGAATTCATCCACCCCATTGCCATCGACCAGCGCCGGCGCCGTGTGCGATTCCCACTGGATGGTATCCTCAATCGGCTTGCGGGCGGCGACGTAGCCGTCGAGTGCGCCGGCCAGCGGACCCGGATTCCCGTCCTGGGTGAGGAACAATTCGGGGTGCGCCACCTGCCAGTCGATAAAGGCGAGGGAGCGCGGCGACGTGCTGCCGCCGGCATAGGCTTCTGCGGAGGCGCGCAAGCGATTGCCCCATTCGCGGAGTAGCGCCGGGCCGCGATCCGTGGTGACCTGCGGCAGGCCGTCCACTGCGGCTGCGAGGAGATCCTGTGGCGCAGTCGGAGGGGTCTCCGATTCTACGATCGTCGCCAGCTCCAGATCGGAATCCGGTCCGGGCGAGAACTCCAGACTCACCCGATGACCGGCATAGTCGGAAAGATCGTGCGCAATCCAATGCCACTCACGACTGGTTGGCCATTCCTTGACCAGGACCGTGTGCAGCGGGCCGGTGACCAGCACCTGTGAATCCACGGAGGCAAACACTCGGCCGCCCCCGCGAACTAGGTAATGAACACGGCCCGAAGTCAGCATCTGCTTGGGCGCGCGGAGGACGCGGCCGGCGCGATTCCACCCGCCGTACAGGGTGGGTTCGGAGTCGGCGCCCGGCACGGGATGCACCTTCGACCAGACGGGATCGACGATGGCTGCCGCCCGCGTGACGATTCGGAGTTCAGGGTGCCCGGCTCGCTCGCCCACGAGCCACGTTCCCCCTGGAGTCGCCGAGGAGCCAAAGGCGCGTCCATCCGTCACCCAGCGCGACGAATCGGTTCCACCATAGCTGGCCAGAATTCGCGCGCCGGCTGGGAGGGGAGTGAGTGGTTGGTTGAGGGGATCAGTGAGGACCGCGGCTCCCGATCCCAGCGCGGCGACAGCCACCGGGGCGAGCAGAGGATCGCGCCCTTCGAGCGAGCGAAGCAGGGCGAGACTCCACGCTTCGACGGCACGGGCCGAAACCTGGGCGGCCTTTGCTTCAGCGGCGGCGACGCCCACCCAGGAGGCGGGAATGCCGTTCGTGGGAGAGCTCAACACCTTGCCCGTCGCATCCACGGCGCCGGTGCGATGCAGCACCGTTGCGGCCGCCTGGATTAGCGGTACGAAGTGTTCGGTGACCGGGGATTGCGCCGAGAGAATGGCGGCGCGAATCGGCCGCTCAAACTCGTCGTGAAGCCGATCCAATCGCCGGGCGGCCTCGGCGTCGCGAACCTCAGTCTCGAAGCGCACCTGACGGTATCCCGAGCTGATGAAAAAACCCGCCAGCGCGTAATAATCCTTCTGCGAAATCGCATCGAACTTGTGGTCGTGGCACCGCGCGCACGAGACGGTCAATCCCAGGAACGTCTTGGTGAGGACATCAATGCGATTGTCGGTGCGCTCACACTCGTCCTGCCGCGTGTCCACCGGCGCATGGATTTCCTCACCCAGAAAGGCCCAGCCGGTGCCGATGACCGATTCATTGAAGCCGTTTGCCGGATTTCGGCGCGGCGCGGGCAACAGATCGCCGGCGAGATGCTCACGGACCAGTTGGTCATAGGGGACGTCGGCGTTCAGGGCGCGGATGAGATAGTCGCGGTATTCGAAGGCGCCTGGAATGACGTAGTCGCCCTCGTGGCCGCGGGATTCCGCGTAGCGAACGAGGTCCATCCAATGACGCGCCCATCGTTCCCCGAATCCCGGTGAGGCCAGCAGGCGATCCACCACCCGCTCGCGAGCCCGCGGGGAGTGGTCCTGCTCGAAGGCCGTGACGTCGGCAATGCTAGGCGGGAGTCCGGTGAGCGCAAAGTGAACGCGGCGCAACCACAACGACGGAGCCACTGCCTGAGCTGGCTTGAGTCCCTCCGCCTGGAGTCGAGCATCAATGAACCGGTCCACCGGGGTCACGGCGCCAAAGGCTTTCTCAGGTGATGGAGGGGGCTTGGCCACCGGACGTTCCCAG
This sequence comes from Verrucomicrobiota bacterium, assembly GCA_025354845.1. GTDB lineage: Bacteria > Verrucomicrobiota > Verrucomicrobiia > Limisphaerales > UBA9464 > CAIVQB01. The sequence goes on from JANXMD010000157.1 coordinate 3,785, forward strand.
ATCCACGGAAGCTTTGCTTTGCGTTCGGCGAGGGGAAACTCGGCGTGCGTTTTGGCGACACCGTTGGAGGCCAGCGGCGCCGGCCACGGGGCTCCCGAGGCAATCCAGGTTCGGAATTCCGTGACCACCTTGGGCGGAAGACCCTCGATGCGCTTGCCGGTGGATGCAGGATGGGGCGAGGTCAGGGCCGTAAGCAGGCGGCTGGACTCCGGACTCCCGACCGACCACGCCGCTCCGCTGAGGCCTCCCTGCTTGGCGTGCTCCGCGGTATCGAGGCGCAGACTGCCACCCGGAGTGGTACCAGACCCATGGCAGGGGGCACATTGGGAGACCAAGACCGGTCGAATGCTGCGCTCGAACAACTCCACGTCGATGGACGCCTCCGCCACTAGGACCGACGCCACCCAGACCAATGCCCAACCCGCGGCGCGGACGGCCAGAGGGTAGAGTGGGTAGGTTAAAACCATTTGGGGCCGGGAAAGTTGTGGCTGGGGTCGACGACCGAACTTGCTAATCCATTCGGCGAGAAAGAGCCAGCCCAGTCCTAACCGCAAAAAAGGAGATAGATGCGCTCCATTCGCACGGAACGTTATTGGTTTGTTAAAATCCAGCGGCGCACGCGTTTCCGTTGAAACCATCGTGCGCCTTTCGGGTCTACGGGGTGCTTGGTTACTGGTCCTCAAAAATCACCCGTCTTCCGGAGCCGTACGATCTCGAACCTCTTGCGGGCGTTTGGGATTTGTAATCGTGCGATCTGGAAGCTTGTTCTGTGTTTTCTGGCTGCGATTCCATTGATTCGTGCGGAAACGAATGGGGTTTCATTGATTCCGGGGCGCCCTCCCGTCGTTCAGTCGGCGGGCACGCTCCGGATGGTGGCCCGGTTGAAGCAGCTGGCTGAAGCGGCCAATCCGTCGCGGAATTTTTTTCTCAACACCGAGCGGGCGACTTCCTTGGGGGCGAGACTTCGGGGCACGACGAATCTGGCCAAGGTGAATGAACTGGGCCCCACCTTTGCCTCGGAGTTGCTGAACTCGGGTGAGAGCGAACGGGCGATGCGGCAGTTTCACCTGCTCACCGAGTTTTATCGCGAAGTGCCCGAGTTTTCCGAGCACGGCAAAGCGCTGGGAATGCAGTTGGGGGAGGCCATGTCGGCGATCCGGCTGGGGGAGCAGGAGAATTGCATCGTCAATCACAACGCCGACTCTTGCCTTTTTCCACTGCGGCCGCCGGCGTTCCATAAGCTGCCACGGGGTTCCCTGTCGGCGATTCCGCTGCTGACCAACCTACTGACCGAGGCGCCTGACGATCTTCGGGCCCGTTGGTTGCTGAACATCGCGTACATGACACTTGGGCAGTGGCCGGACGGCGTGCCGGCTGCGGCTCGAATCGGACCCGAAGTCTTCGCCTCGGAGTATTCGATGCCGGCATTTCCGGAGATTGCCGAGGCGATCGGGCTAACCGCTGAGGACATGGGTGGCGGCACGGTCATTGAGGACTTCGACAACGACGGCTTCCTGGACGTGTTGATCTCCGGATGGGGATTGAGGTCTCCGATGCACTTTTTCCACAACGACGGCAACGGCCACTTCACCGACCGCACCCATGAGGCGGGATTGGATGGGCTCTGGGGTGGTTTGAACTTGGTCTCTGCCGACTACAACAACGATGGCTTCGTCGATGTGTTGATCCTCCGCGGCGCCTGGCTGGGAC
>JANXMD010000214.1 GCA_025354845.1 Verrucomicrobiota bacterium
TCGAGGTGGACGGCCAGGATCCAGTTTCGCGACCACTCGTAGATGAAGAGGGTGTGATCGAATTCCTTCGGCAGCTTGGTGGCGGATTTCAATCGCTCGTTGAAATAGTACACCGGACCTGCCATCGCCGTACGGCCGCCGGACTTCAAAGCGGGGAAGCGGGTCGAGGCGCTGTACGGATACCAGATGAAGGCGGGCTGCGCGGGTGGCAGGTCCTTCGGTCCGGTGTTTAGGCGCGAGTCGTTGACAGGATGCGCTGGGTCCCAGGCGTCACCGCTCTTGCGGGTCTCGAACTCGTAGCGGCGATAGGGTCGATTGTCCCCGGCAAAGAAGGGCCATCCGAAATTACCGGCCTTGCGGGCTTGGTTGATCTCGTCGAAGCCGGCGGGGCCTCGGGATTCATTGGGACCGCCAGCATCCGGCCCCACTTCGCCCCAGTAGAGAAATCCATTTCGCTGATCCACTGTGATGCGAAAGGGGTTTCGATTGCCCATCACATAGATTTCCGGACGTGTGTTGGGAGTGCCCTTGGGGAAGAGGTTGCCCACGGGGATGGTGGCGGTGCCGTCGGATTCGGGGTGAATGCGCAGGATCTTTCCCCGGAGATCGTTGGCGTTGGCGGCAGACTTCTGAGCATTCCACGGGCCGCGCCCCGGGCGTTCATCGACCGGCGTATAACCGTCGGATTCGCCGGGATGGGTGTTGTCGCCGGTCGATGCATACAGGTTGCCCTGGGCGTCGAAAGCCAGCGAACCCGCGGAGTGACAGCATTGTTCACGCTGCGTCGCCACGCGAAGCAGGATTCTTTCTGAGGAGAGGTCGAGCGTGTCGCCCTTGAGGGTGAAGCGGGCGATGCGGTTCTCGCCGGTCTTTCCCGTGGCGGGATCCGAGCCGGTCTCCGGTTTGGAGTAGAACAGGTAGATCCAATGGGTCTTCGAGAACTTTGGGTCGAGCGCGATCCCCAGAAGGCCGTCTTCCAGTTCGTGAAAGACCGGAATCGTCGCCGCGACGGTGGTCGACTTGGTCTTTGGACTCCAAACCTTGAGTATGCCCGCGCGTTCGATGAAGAACACGCGGCCGTCCTCGGTAACGGCAATCTCCATCGGATCGGCGATCACGTCGTCAATCTTGCCGTCTCCGTCGAGATCGCGATCGGCCTCCAGGATCACCTTCTGAAACGCGCCGTCGGCCTGCGGGCCGGAGGGCTTGGGGGTGGGTTTGTCCTCACCCATCAGGAGATAGGGAAGGACCAGGCAGCAGAACCAGAATTGCCGATTGAGGTGAGCCATGTGAGTGGATTCAAGCGGAGCAGAAGGGGAGGGGCACGATTTTTTCGAGAAGGGACACCCGAAAGCGGGGACTTCCTGCCGATGCGAAGTCGTGCCAGCCTTTTCCAGAATTCCTCCCATGCGTGCACGCGTCATCCTCGGTGGTCTGGCTCTCTGGGCACTGGGCTGCCTTGCGGCGTCGGCGCCAAAGGGGCCGCATTGGGCCTTTCAACCGGTGCAGGCACCGCAGCCTCCGGGAGTGACCAACACCGCCTGGTGTCGCACTCCGATCGATCGATTCATTCTTGCCGATTTGGAATCACGTCGGGTGTCGCCGTCGCGCCGAGCAGATCCCCGAGCCCTGCTGCGTCGGGTGACTTTGGATCTCACGGGCCTGCCCCCGACGGCGACGGAGTTGGACGCCTTCGCAGCGGATTCGTCACCGGAGGCGTTCCGGCGGGTCGTGGACCGCCTGTTGGAGTCACCGCACTACGGCGAGCATTGGGGCCGGCATTGGCTCGACGTGGTGCGCTATGCCGACACGGCCGGCGAAACGGCGGATTACCCGGTTCCGGTGGCCTGGAGATACCGCAACTACGTCCTCGATGCCTTCAACACCGATAAGCCTTACAACCAGTTTCTCCGCGAACAGATTGCGGGCGACCTGCTCGCGCGACGCGGTCCCAGAGAGCGATACGCCGAGCAGGTGACCGCCACCGGGTTCCTCGCCATCTCGCGACGATTCGGGTTCGACTCGGAGAATTATCATCACCTTACCCTGCAGGATACCATCGATACACTGGGGCAAAGCGTAATGGGTCTCACGCTGGGCTGCGCCCGCTGCCACGCGCACAAGTTTGATCCCGTCTCGATGCCGGATTACTACGCGCTGTACGGGATCTTCGACAGCACGCGATACGCCTTTCCGGGATCGGAACAAAAGCAGCGTTCCCGCGCGTTGGTGCCGCTGGTCCCGCCCGCGGAGGCCGAGGCAAGCTGGCGTGCGTTCGAATACCGCGTGGCCTCCCTGACCGCGCGATTGGAACAGTTGAAGGTATCCGTGCCATCGGCGGTTCTGAAGTCGCTCGATGATCTGGATGGAGATTTCGAAATGCAGGCTCCGGCCGCCGGCGGCAGCAAGGGCGTGCTGGTTCCGCCGTGGCTTTGCAACGGCCCGATCTCCGTCACCGCCGATGCCCAAAGCCCGTTCCGCAATCTGCATCCGGGAGGCAAGGTTGGGGTGAGCATTCCCGCCGGGACGGCGCCGTATTGGATTCGACAGCGGTTGAATCGATCCTTCTCGGTCACAGACGGGGTCGCTTGGAGCGTGGCTCTGGATTTTCGAGTCGGTGCGGAACCCACGTCCAAGGCGATGCATCGCCTCCGCTTGCTCGACTCCCGCGCGAGCCCGGTGATGGAGGTTAACCTGAAGTCTGGAGGCCTGGTCCTTTCCGTAGACGGCCGGGAACAGGGGATTCGATCCCTACCCGCGGGGAAGTGGTGCACTCTCCAACTGCGCGTGGATCCGGTGACCCAGTCGATTTCCGGGGTCGCGGGGTGGCCGGGCGACGTCGTTGCCTTTCAGCCGGTTCGTTTTTCCGGGGCTGCCCATTCCTGGGTGGCGGAGGTGATGCTGGAGTCAACGGTGGAGGCGGGAGGAAGTCTGCCGTCGGTGGTGTATGACAATCTGAGTGTCACCTCGCTGCCCTTGGCGGCGGTGACCACGGAGCGTCCCCCGATCGCCGTCGGAGACGCGGCTGCGGTGCGCACCGAACTGGAGCGACTGCTCGCCGAGGGTCCGATGGAGTTGGTGTATGGCGTGACTGAGGGCACGCCGCATGACGCGCGGATCCAGGCCCGCGGCGAACCGGAGAAGCCCGGAGACTTGGTGGCGCGGGCCTTTCCCGGGTCGATCGGGGGACGCGTGGTTTCGGAGTCGGCGGCGAAGACGGGCAGCGGGCGCCTGGAGCTCGCCGACTGGTTGGTGGCTCCGACGCATCCCCTGACGGCACGGGTGATGGTCAACCGAATCTGGCAGTATCACTTCGGCCAGGGGTTGGTGCGAACGCCCAACGATTTTGGGCTGCGCGGTCTGCCGCCCACGCATCCGGAATTGCTCGACTACCTGGCCACGCGTTTCGTGCAGGGCGGATGGTCGATCAAGGCGATGCACCGGTTGATCCTTTCCAGTGCGGTGTATCAACAGGCGAGCCTTTCCTCGGCACCGTTGGCGCGGGCGCCTGGAGCCTCCAACCCGGAGGAGTGCCCAGTGCTGACTCCGGGCGCAGTATCCATGGGCACTGCGGCGCCGACGGAAACGGTCGCGACGGAGTACGCCTATTTCCCGCGGCGGCGGCTTGGGGCCGAGGAGACCCGCGATGCCATTCTGAAGACCGGCGGGGAATTGGAGGACAGTCCGGGTCGCGGACATCCGTTCCCGCCGCCGACTGGGTGGGGCTTCACGCAACACGGTCCCTTTAGCGCGGTGTACGACCATTCACACCGCAGTGTGTATCTGATGGCGCAGCGACTGCAGCGCCATCCGTTCCTGGCACTCTTTGACGGGTCGGACCCGAACGCCACCACGCCGGGGCGACGCACCACCACGGTGCCGACGCAGGCGCTCTACTTCCTCAACGACCCGTTTGTCCACGGGTGTGCCGATCGGCTTGCCGGTCGATTGCTCGAAGTGCAGGGGGATGCGGTTCAGCAGGCCAGCCGCAAGATTCTGGGACGTGATCCCACCGCGCCTGAATCCACGGAGGCGCGCGCCTTTCTCGCGGAGTACCGAGCCGAACTGGAGCGTGCCGGAACCCGGAGCGCCGCGGTGGAGCAAACCGCGCTCGCGGCCTGGATTCGCGTGTTGTATGCCAGCAATGAATTCCTGACCGTCGATTGACCCCGGTGTCCCGACCATGAACGTCAACCCAGCCTTTGATCCATCGCGCCGCGGATTCCTGCGGTCGATGGTGGGTAGCTCCATGCTGTACCCGGCACTGTTTTCGGAGTTGCTCGCCGCCGCTTCCAGTGCCGATCCATTGGTAGCACGGCCGCCGATGTTCCCGCCCAAGGCCAAGCGGGTGATCTTCCTCTACATGAGCGGTGGCGTGTCGCACGTGGATTCCTGGGATCCGAAACCGCGACTGTTCGCCGACGCCGGCAAGACCGTCGAGGTGGATGAATTCCAGGGACGCAAGGGCGACTTCAAGATGTTCGCGAAGCGGCCGCAGTGGGACTTCAAACGTCACGGCAAGAGCGGCATCGAGGTCAGTTCGCTCTTTCCCCACATGGCGGAGTGCGTGGATGACCTCTGCGTGATCCGCTCGATGAAGTCGGATCACACCAATCACTACGAGGCTACCCTCGGCATCCACACCGGGTCCTTCACCTTTGCGCGCCCGAGTGTGGGCTCCTGGGTGAGCTACGGACTGGGCAGCGAGAATCGAAATCTGCCGTCGTTCGTGGTCATCGCGCCCAAGACGCCGTACGCAGGCGGCCAGGTGTGGGCGAGCGATTTTCTCCCCGGGGCGCATCAGGGGACGTTGGTGGTGCCCGGTGCGGAGCCAGTGGCGAATCTGCGTCGTCGCGTGGCCACCCGTCCGCTTCAGGAACTGGAACTTGCGGCCCTGGCCCGGATGAATCGCGAGCACCTCGCCTCGCGCGCGGCGGATCCGCTGCTGAGTGCGCGAATTCAGTCCTTCGAAACCGCGTTTGGGATGCAGATGGAACTGCCCGACGTGTTCGATCTCAGTCGCGAGAGCAATGCGACGCTGTCCCTCTACGGACTTGAGCGTGGCAGCACCAAGGGCTTTGGCTGGCAGTGCCTCGTGGCGCGACGGCTGGCGGAGCGTGGGGTCCGGTTTGTGGAACTGATTGACGTGGGCTCCTCCGACAACTGGGACGCCCATGGGGACATGCTCACCCACACACCGCTGGCGCGGAATGTGGATCGCGCAATCGCGGGTTTACTCCGCGATCTGAAGCAGCGCGGGATGATGGAGGACACGCTGGTCGTCTGGACCACCGAGTTTGGTCGCACGCCGTTCAATGCTGCTGCCGACGCCAAGGGCCGGGAGCATCATCACTGGGTCTTCTCCTCGTGGCTTGCCGGTGCCGGCGTTAAGGCCGGGACGGTTTATGGCGAGTCCGACGAGTACGGCATCCGGCCCGCCAAGGACGCGGTCCACGTCCATGATTTCCATGCCACGCTCCTCCATCTCATGGGCCTCGACCACGAGCGCTTGACCTTCCGCCAATCGGGTCGCGACTACCGCCTCACCGATGTTTCCGGCGAGGTGGTGCGGGGCATACTCGCGTAGAACTGCGGTGCAGGAGGGCGATGCCCAGACCCAGATCCGGTACCGGCCCGGACTTTCCCCTCGACATTCCGCCCGACCGGTTCACACCTCACGAAGATGATCTCCTGCCCACTCAGGTTTGAATCGTGCCCACGGGCCGTGCGACGGTTGGGGTTCACTCTCATCGAGTTGCTGGTGGTGATCGCCATCATCGCCATTCTGGCGGGCATGCTCCTTCCGGCGCTTGCCAAGGCCAAATACGCCGGCATGCGGACCGCGTGCATCAACAACATCCGGCAGCAGTATCTCTCGCAGATTCTGTACGCGGACGATTTCAAGGGGCACTTCGCCCACCACGAAGATGGCAGCCCGGACTACCACCGACTCGGGGGTGCCAAGGATAGCATCGTTACCGTAATGCGCGGAAGCTACGTCAAGAACACCTCAATCCTCATCTGCCCGATCACCGCCAAGACCATCGGCCGGGTGTGGTTGAATTACTCCAGCATGGCGAATTTCGCCGACGCCACGACCAAGGATTACGGCGGGTGGGACACGACCGCGGGCAACGTCTACACCCCTTACATGTGGTTCGCGAACTTCAAGTCCACCCCGGCGATGAAGTTCCTGGATGCCCAGGGCAAGGTGAACGCGGATCCGGAGCAGAACGAACCCGCCTGGCCGTCCACCGTGGACGAATGCGATTCCCGCAGGGCCTTCATTACCCATCGGATCAGCGACACTCCGGGC
>JANXMD010000290.1 GCA_025354845.1 Verrucomicrobiota bacterium
CCGCTGGTTTGATGACAGCCGCAGCAAGGAGCCCGGCATTAGCGCGCTGGAGGCCCGGCTCAATGAGCTGTACTTCAGCGAAGAGGGTGTGGCGCCGCCCACCGTGGTCGGCATTGACGGCAAGCCGCGAGAAAACGGAAGCAGCTACCTTAGCGGCCGCAAGATCCGGCGCGCGTTGCCCGCCAGCCTGGGCGGCCCGGCGGCCGGTCTGTTTTACAGCGACAGTGAGTACGCGCTTTACCAAGCCAACCGTTTTTATCAGCGACCCGAGAACGCCCGACCCTACAGCGCGCTGCCGAAGGCCGGCGCGGGCAGTGCCCCGATCAAACCGCCGGAGTTCGATTTTCACCGCTTGGCCGCCAGCTTCGCAGATGCGCCCTCGGTGCAGCGTCAGTTTGGTCTGGTGCTCGACGCGGTGGTGGCAGGTAGCCGCGCCCTGGTCGAGCAGGCTGAGGGGCTGCCGGGCCTTCTCCTGCGCGAGGGGATGCGACTGGAGTTAGACGGACCCGCTTGGCGCGTGCCGACCGAGGAGAGCATGCCGTCCACCGCCTTCTGGCTGACGCCGCGACGCTTTGTCTGCGACACCCGCACCGACCGCCACCGTGCCGGCCTGCTGCGACTCTCTGGAGCGCGGCCAATCGGCACCCAGGACCAGGAGCTGAAGGACAAGGACCGCGGCTTCGCGCTCACCTCGGTTGACCCCGACGGCGCGGCGCTGAAGACCGTGGGCTTCGCGCTGACGCTGCAGGATCACCTTTCCAAAGTGTCCAATCCGGGCGACCCCGATACCCTGAATCAGCCGGGCGAACTCAGTTACACCACCAGCCAGGGCGAGACCGTGGCTGCGCTTCGCAGCCAAGGGCTGACCTTGGTCGAGCACGACCGAGCCAGCCATGTGGCCGACGACACCATCGCGTCCGGCCTGAAGAACGACGCGGTCAACACCCATGTCGGCAACAACATCCTCCTCTACGCCGAAGACGTGCTGCGCGGATACCGAGTCGACATCTTCAGCGAGGCCAGTGGCGAATGGCGCTCGCTGTGCCAACGTATCGCCAGCTACGGATGGACCGCCGGCCACGCGGCTGCGCCGCCACTCGACGGGGCGCGTGACGAGGGCTATGTCAGCGGCGCGTCCACCACGACCAAGCCGCCGGCCGAGCTGCCGCCAGGAGCGACGCAGGACCACTACCTGCATGAAGCACTGGTCAAGTGGACCGGATGGAGCTTGATCGCCCCGAGGCCGGGACGCCGCATCCGCCCCTTTCCCGACAGCAGCACGCCTGCCGCGGAGCGCGCCAAGCTCGGCCTCATTCAAGAGGAACGGGTCGACCAGCAAACGGCATCTGACACTCATTCAGACGGCTCACCCGTGACCCGCAGCGTCAAGGTTGTACCCGGGAGCCTGCCGCGGCTGCGTTTTGGTGAGGCCTACCGAATGCGACTGCGGTTGGTGGACTTGGCTGGCAATAGCCTGACCCTGGATGACCGCTCGCTCGACAAGATTGAGGAGGCCAGCGAGCCGATCGCCTACCTACGCTATGAGCCGTTGGACGCCCCGGCGCTGGCCCTGCGCGGCCGCATTAGCGAAGGCGAGTCGCTTGAGCGCATGGTGATTCGCAGCAACTTTGGGATGAGCAGTGCCGACTATCTGGCGGCCCCGCCTTATGCGGCCAATGTGCCCGAAGACAGCGGCTTTGCGTATCTGACGGTGTCCGAACGCCATCTGGTACCACCCAAGACGAGCCAATTGCTGGCCGAGCAGCATGGCGTCTTTGAGGCTGCGATCGGCGCAGCTGCCACGCCGGCACAGATTGCCGACACCTATGAACTGATCCGCTCGCTTGAGGCGGGGTCACTCTACAACGGTGGCGCCTCAGTGCAGATCGTAACGCCCCCCACCGAGGGCGCGGTGCCGCGCTCGCCGACCCGGGACCTCTCCGAGACACCGCCCGAAGGCTTCCGGCTCGCACCCGGCGAATACGTGATCCATACCGAAGCGACCCTCGAGACGCCGTATCTACCAGACGCGATCGCCGCCGCGGTGGCCCTCCGCGGCCTGCCGGGAGTGTTCGTCGAGGCGCTCATCGACGCGGCGGACGAGGTGCGCTCGGTACGCATTCCCGGCACGGAGGAGTACGTCGTCATCGTACCGCTCGCCGGAGTCTGGCCCAAGCGCCACGGCCTAAGACTGGCAGTGGTCGAACACCCGGACGAACTGGCGGGATTCGACGGCTGCAACCCAGGTGCCACGCTGCCAGACCGGCTCCCGACTTGGAACGGCACCGATCGCGTGCTGACCGTCTTTGTGCGCAAGGGCGAGGTCGCGCATGTCCAGTACTCCAGCACGCTGGCCCCGTCCGCGGTCAACCAATTGGCGGTGCCGCGGCTGGCTGCAACGCCCGCCCTGGTCGCGATTCAGAGCGTGCTTGGCGCTCATTGGATGGTTACGCCGGATCGACTACTGACCTTGGTGCACGCGACCCAGCAGCCGGTGTGTGCGCCGGAGTTTGAACGGCTCCTCCCGATCCGCCAGGCGGACAGAACCTGGGCCGAGTTGCGTCGTAGTTTGGTGCGGTACCACGCCCGATCAACCGCGCAGCTCGAGGTTTTGGGCAACTGGTACGAATGGCAGGACGACCCCGCGCAGCCGGCGCCAGTGCGCCGCGCCTTCAGCGCCCGCCTGCCTCAGGTGAACATCACGTCGCCACCGCTGCGCAGCCAGGAGCCCTTTAGCCAAGTGATGTTCGATTCGCTCGGTACCGGTAGCCCGGAGGCGGCGCAGGCACACATTCGGCACGAGTTCGGCGACCACAAGTTCCGTTTGGTGCAGTACCGATTGCGCGCCACCACGCGCTTCGCCGAGTATTTGCCGGCCTCGGTGCGCGCCGACGCCGAGCAGATGGTCCGCAACGGGCCGATCTTCACGGGACACACGCTCGCCCTGACGCCGCTTTACGAGACCGAGTATCCCGATCCCGACGCTCCGGCCACGCTGCCACCCGACGCCGAACTTGGCGCGCCGCTTCTGCCGACCGCAGGGCCGCTGCAACCGGGCAGCGTGGTGCCCGCGAGCCGCCGGCCCGACGCCCCCAAGATCGCGTACGTGGTCCCGACCTTTCGCTGGGAAGAAAACGGCAACGATTTGTCCCAGGGCGTGGTTAGCATCCGACGCGGCAATGGCCTGCGGGTGTACCTCGAGCGGCCTTGGTTCTCGAGCGGCGAAGGTGAGTTGCTCGGCGTCGTGTGCGGCTCGTCCAACGCGCCTGAGCAGCCGTTCGAAAGCTTGCCGAAACACCCCGAACTGATCGGACTGGTGTCACAATGGGGCCAGGATCCCCTCCTCGACAGCGCGAACCCGCGGTCGGTGATTCATCCGAATGCCTTCAGCGCGCGAGTCGCCAGCTACAGCCTGTGGTTGCCGGAAGCGTCGCGAAATGTGGACGTAGCGGCCCACCGCGTGCACTACGACTTCGAGCGCCGCCTCTGGTTCGCCGATCTGGAAATCGATGCGGGTGCCAGCTACAGCCCTTTTGTGCGGCTCGCGCTCGTGCGGGTGCAGCCTCAGGCGCTGCCCGAGTGCTCGCTCTCGTCGGTGCAACACACCCAGTACGCTCAGCTTCCCGCCACGCGCGAGCTTCAGCTCTCGCCGACCGAAGTGGGCGACTCACGGGGGCTGACGCTCCAGGTTTTCGGCCCGGCGCCGACAGTCGGCCCGGCCTCGGGGCGAGCCGAGTTGATCGGCCGCCTAAATGATGATCCGAGCCTGGCCGACGCCTTCGGCCCGCTGCTGGGCTACAACAGCGGCCACAATCGCATCGAACTGGTCGTGCAACGCCAGTCCGGCGGCTTGAATACGGACCTCAACTGGGAGGACGTCTTCACCGTGAAGCCGCTGAGTGGCGATGCGGTGCCCGGACAGACCGCTTCGATCGTCCGGCGCCCGTTGCTCAATGCCCTGGAGTCTGCGCTACAGGTCGTCCCGGAAGCGCCCGCGTTGGCAACGGGCACAGCCCACAGGTTGGCGATCTCCGCCTCGGCGCTCAGTGCGGCGACACTCTCGACCGAGATCTTCAAAGGCGGGCTGGCGAACCTGGCGCTGCTGCGCAACGACCTGCTTTTCACCGGCCAGATGCTGCTGCCCACGCCGCCGGAGGGCGAGCGGTGGCGACTGATTGTGCGCGAATTCGAGCGCCATTTCGGCGACTTCGCGATCACCGACCGAACGTTCCTAGGCTCGGTCACGCGCCCAGGCATCGTCGAGCGGTTGGTCTTCGCACGGGAGTTTTATCTCTTCGGCTATGTGCCGACCACTTCGGTCCCTCCTTCACCGTAGGCACCGAAGCGAACTGAGAGGGCGGATGCCGAAAGGGAGCAAATGGGGCGGGTTTCCGGGCCGGAGGGAATGCAGGTGACGGGACGCTCGTTTTAGAAAGCTGACGACCGCCAAGAGTTGGGAGCCTACCTGTGACGGGTTAAAGTGGTGCTGGCGGAAGACGTTCTGGAATGATTGAGAGTTCCCCGAGAATCGTGCGTTCTCAGACCCGTGACGGGGAGCAGTCGATTTCGACCGTTTCCGGCACTTCTTCGTCACCGGGTTGTGGTTGAGTCCGTCGGATCCGTGTGGGCCATTCAAGCAACTGATTGCAATGCCTGACGGGCAATTTCGCGAGCGTGTGGACGCTTGGCTTTTCAACGACCCAGCGTTACCTGGTGTGGTGCTTTGCGGCGAGAATGGGGGATGCGTCGTACGAACAGAAACAGGCGCACCGCAATGCCGATTCCGTTGATCCGGGTTTAATCCGGGTTCGGAGTACCACCGAGTCAGGCAGGACCCTTCCGAAATTTCAGACAGGCTCTAACGTGTTTGCGCCGGCTTCCGCTCCAATTTCCCCACTCGATCGGGTGTGGACACGGGCTGCATTCAATGGGTGGCGCACGGGATGGCAGTCAGGCGTCTGGGAGCGGGGGTTCGTGCTCTTGATTCTGATCGCCCTCATTTTCTCGGGCAGTGGGTGTTCCCAAAAGGAGGACTCCATTCCGCTTCCCGATGGGCGAAAACTTCAAGTGTGCTCGACGTCCTACGGCACCCGTCATGTGGCTCCGGGGCAGACGATGCGGCGTCTGGAAAAGCTCCTGCCTAAACCACTCCAAAAAGGCCTACGGTTCGTGGTTCCAGATGCTGCGCAGCCGGTTTCAGAAGTTCGAACTGCCGAGACAAATCTCGTCGTTTGGATGCGGTTCGTTGGGAAAACAAAGTCCACCAACTCGAGTTTCGACCGATTGGTTCTTTTCGCGTCGATGCAGGGTCGTTCCCAACCTTCCGGAGTGCTTTCTTGGCCTGAACCATTTCAGCCGTGGCACCGGATGCCACATTTTACCTTCGATCAGTTTCCTCGGGATCGAAGAACGCTGCGATTTGAGATCGAGCGGGAGTTGCCGTGGGGATTTGAGGCCGATCGCATGCTTCCGGCAGGCGTGCTCCAATTCCCGAATCCAAGCGGAGGCTCAGGTCCGAAGTGGAATCCGGAGTCGCTTCCCGCGGTTCGTGAAACGAATGGGATTCGCGCGGTTCTCACGGCGTTTACCGTGGAGGAGGAGCGAAGCATCCAAACAAATCGAGCCCCACGGGTTCGGAGACGACTCAATGCGACGATTCATCTCGAAGACGCGGAGCGTCGGGTACTTAGTCCGATTGAATTCACGGTGTCTGATGCGGGTGGAAACACCCTCAAGGGCTTTCCGTTTCCTGAGGCGCTCGATACCAACGGAACCTGGCGCCTCCAATTTCCAGGCGCGTTGATTTCCGAAGATCCCACCTGGCGTCTTGCCGTGCGGGTGGAGCCCGAGTTGGGACCCGCCAGCCATGAATCGCTCGCGGCACCGCAAGTTCTGATTGACTCGGATTCCAATGAGGCGGCTACCACGATCCAGCGAGACGTGACGCTGACGAGTCAATTGGTGCCTGGGTTCAAGCTCGAGAGAATCCATGCGCGTCGCTTAGAGAGATTCTGTGTGGTGGGACTGTCTCGCAGCGACGTCTGGCCGGGCGTCCACGTGCGCTTGACTGAAGCCCGCGACGCCCGGGGAATCGCTTGGCAGGTGGACGGGCCGGTGCCCGATTCCATGCCGTGGAATAAGCTGGGGATGCATTTTTACCTGACACCGCCGGCGGACGATTTGGGTATGCCAAGGTTCTTCAGCCTAAAGTTCGAGGTGTTTCGAACAGTGCCGGTGGAATTCCTGGCCTCACCGGCTGTGAAAGTGGTGGAAGACCTCGACGTCGTGGCGCCGCGAGTTCGTCGCTAAAAACCCGCACCGCTGTTGAAATGAGATCTCCATTTCCGGGCGGCCTGCGAGACGGGGGGCTTCCCCGTAGATCTTGCGATGCTGCCCGATGCCCGCATGCTCCGCACATGGCTGTTTCTGATGCCGTGGTCCTCTCTCGATCCGCGTGGATCGACAATCTGCGCACTGCGATGGTGCTGTTGGTGGTCAATATGCACGCGTGTGTGACCTACAGTCATGTGGGTGGCTGGTACATTAAGGATCCACCGGAGCCGGGTCTCGAGGTGAAGATTCCGTTCCTCTACTGGCAGGGGCATCTGCAGGCGTTTTTCATGGGCCTGCTGTTTTTTCTCGCGGGGGTGTTTGCCCATGGGGCGTGCGCACGGCGGGGTCCTGCGGGGTTTGTTCGGGAACGCCTGCTGCGGCTCGGGGCGCCCGCTGCGTTTTACATGCTCGTCATTCAACCCCTGATTGGATTGGTGCTGATGCGCAAGGCGGGCGATCCGGCGGTTGGGGAGTTGTATCTCCGCTACCTGACTTCCGGGCGTGTGCTCAGCGGCAGCGGGCCGCTGTGGTTTGCGATTGCCCTGCTGATCTTTTGCATGCTGCTGGCGATGAAGCGGGCGATTCGCCCGGCGGCGGATCGCGTCGATCGGCGACCGGCTCCATCGCGGGTGCAGACCGTTGCTTTCGCACTCCTGCTGGTGGCGGCCACGTTTACCTTCCGGCTAGTGCAGCCGTTGGACACGGATTTCTTCAACATGCAGATCGGGTTCTTCGCCCAATACATCGGCGTGTTCACCGTGGGTGTATTGGCCGGACGACACGGCTGGCTCGAAGCGCTCGCGTCCTCCCGGATGGCGGCCCGGGCGGGATGGTTGGTGCTGGTCGCCGGACCGCTGGGACTGACCGCTACCTTGATGCTGGGTGGGGTGATGAAGACCGGTGATTTTCAACCATTCAAAGGGGGCTGGCACTGGCCGGCATTTGGCTTGGCAGCGTGGGAGCAACTTTCGGGAGTGGCCCTGGGCCTCGGGGCGATGGCGTTGTTTCAACGGCGATTCAATACAGAGGGCCCCTTCGCGCGCTGGATGGCGCGGCATTCCTTCGGGGTCTACGTGTTGCACGCGCCGATCCTCGTGGCGCTCACGCTCGCGATGCATTCGCTGCCGGGCGGGCCGGTGGCGAAGATG
>JANXMD010000297.1 GCA_025354845.1 Verrucomicrobiota bacterium
GGAAGCGACGGAGGTTGGTGAGCGCTTCTCCAAGATCGCGCTGCCGTTTCTCGACCGTATCCACCTCGATGCGACGCCGTTCGAGTTCCTTTTCGATCGGCCCGAGCCGGTGCTGGGCGTCGAGACCCGAATCAAACGCGAGGGTCAGCCGATACCGCGCCAACGAACCGCTTTGAAGCAAGCCGGTGGCACCCAAGCTGGGGCCGGGGAGATAGACGCGCGGCGCAATGGTGGCAAAGGCGACGGTATCGCCCGGCGCCCGCAATAGCGCACCCAGAATTCGGAAACGCGATTGTCCCAGCCGGGCGGTGTCGCCCGTTTTGGCGCCGAATTGAAGGAGGACGGTTTGGTCGACGAGGATGCCTAATCCGCTGCGAAACTCTTCGGCGGCGCCGGGCGGCTCGGTCTCCAGGGTTCCGTAAAATGGGAACCCGCCGGAAATCGCGCGGGCGTTTACCAACCGCGCTCCGGAGTCGAGTCCGAGCATCGTGGAGAAGCTGATTTCCTCACCCATGCGTGCGCCCAGCGGACGAATGAGGGCCCGATCCTCGGCGGAAAAGGGTTCCCGCCGTGTGAAGACCAAATCCGCGCCGAGCAATGCCTTGGACTGAGATTCCATCGCGTCGCGGAGATTGCGTCCCAGGCAGGCGAGGGAAACCAGGGCGGCGATCCCGAGAGAGATCGAGCTCGAAAACAGGATCAGTCGGCGGCGGGCCGTGCGGGACTCCCGCCAAGCCATCCGCCAGGTCCATCGCGAAAACAGAGCGAGGATCCAGGACACGGCGCGCAGGGTAGGGGAGAAAGCCGCCGGATCAAACCCGACGGGAATCGCGCGGATATCCGTCGGGGAAGCGCGACGGCACCCGAACCCTCAACGGCCTTCGGTCATCGACGCCGGCAGCCCATTTTCCCAAGATTTGGGCGTATTCCAAGGGCGGGCCGACAATTCGTCGTCCGACTTGCAACCGCCGACGAGCACCGCGGCTAAGCCGAGGATCGCCAGAAACACCGCGCGGAGGGAGAAACGGGATTTCATGGGAACGAAGTTGGGGGCTGAAATGAAAAAAGGGGTCCACCTTTCGGGGACCCCGGGGAAAGCAATCTCAGTACAGGACTTTGTCGCCCTCAGCCACCGTGATGTCGCCCTGGCGCCATTCGGGAAGCAGGTTGGCGATGCTGCGGTTCTGATCGACGGTGACGATGCGGGCCTTGCCGAGGAGCTTGTCGCCGCGGCGGACCATCACGATGCCGTTGGCCTTGGCGCCCTGGACCTCACCGACATCCAACAGGACAAAGTTCCACTTCGCATCGACGGCCACTACGGAGCCCTTGAGGCCGGGCATTTCGACCGGCTTGTCATTGGGGTTCTCAAAACGGTCGAGGCGGGTCTGGAGATGTTCGATGCTGCGGAGGAAGATCTTGCGCTCGTCGGACAGCGCGACGCGGGCTTCGGAGGCCTCGCGTAGGTCGTTCTTCAGCTGGCTGATCTGTTCGGGATGAACCCCGAGGGCCTGCCAACGGGAGAGTTCCTGCTGGGCCTCGTTGCGCTCCTTGGTGGTCTTGCCCAAATCGTTCGCCAGCTTGTCGGCTCGTCCCTTTTGCGTGGACGCATCGGAAGCGGCGGATTCGAGATCGGTACGGGTCTGGGCCAGATCCTTCAGCGCCTTGTCGGCGTTGGCCTTGGCGGTCTTGGCATCGCCCTCGGCCTTGCGCTGGGCGGCTACCGAGGTGTCGAGCTTGACCTTGGTGTCGGCGAGATCCTTGGTTTGCGTCTCAATGGCCGGCTGGGTGACGACAAAATTGATGACCAAAGCCGCGATACCTGCGGCCAGGGAGAGAACGAGAGCGAGGCGGAGCATGGAGTGAACGCGTGGTGTGACTTGTGACGGGGAACGCTACGGAGGGTAGGGGGACGTGTCAACGTTCGCTTGCGTGAACGGAGGGAATGAAGGCGAAGCGGTACACAGGTTCGGACTCCTTCCGCGCTTCCGAAGGTCCCGAGCGGGGAGGATTCACCGCACCCGGGTGCCGCTGGATTGTTTCCGGATCGTTGAATTTCCTTGCGTGTCCGTTCCAATTATCCGTTTTTTGGGGAAATACACCCGCCACCCCCAACTCTGGCGGCGTATTGCAGTCAACCACCTCGTATGAACAAAAACCTCCGAAACGTTTCCGGTCATCCTCTGATGCGTGTGGATTCCTTCCGCCGCGCACTCACGATTGGTTTGGGCGCCCAGCTCCTGGCGGGTCCAGTGCTGCTCGCCCAGAGCGCCTCCTCGGCGCCCGCCGCCGACACCGCCAAGATGGAAAAGCGCGTGGTGGTCGGGTCCAACATTCCCACCGCCGAAGTCGAGACCGCGCAACCGGTCGAGATCTTCACCCGTGAGAAGATCGACCAGATGGGCGTCACCACCGTGACCGATCTGCTCCTGCGAGTCCCTCAGTCCAACGCCGGCGCCCTCAATGGCAACAACGGCGGCACCGGATTCGCCAGTGGTGGCACTGGTGTGTCCCTCCGTGGCCTTGGTCTCAATGCGACGCTCATCCTCCTCAACGGTCGTCGCGTGGCCCCCTACGGCTTCTCCAACAGCGGTACCGACTCCTTCGTTGACCTCAACTCCCTGCCGCTCGAGGCCATCGAGCAGGTGGAAATTCTCACCTCGGGTGCCTCCGCCGTCTATGGCGCAG
>JANXMD010000327.1 GCA_025354845.1 Verrucomicrobiota bacterium
CGGTGACCTGCGTCGTGAACGTTTATGGGCCAAGCGACTTCACCAAGTCCTACGGCAAGAGCGTGGATGCCCACGAAGTGCTGCCGTTGTGGTTGGGAGGCAACCTTGAAACCGCGCTGCCGCGGCACATCGAGTCGAGCCCGCTGAACTGGGTCACCCCGGCGGCCGCACCGACACTTCTGATTCACGGCACTGAGGACAAGTACGTGGCGTATGAACAAGCCTTGTGGATGCGCGACCGCCTCGCCACCTCCGGAGTGAAGGTGCAACTGCTCACACTCGAAGGCGCCGGCCACGGCTTCAAAGGCGCCGACGCCGAAAAGGCAGAAAACGCCCTCATCGCCTACTTCGAATCGGTGCTAAAGCCCACCCCTTGATCTCGGCGGCGAGAACCGGCGGGACACCTGCGTTCGTCCTTTCCGGAATTCACGGAAAATCCCAGTAGCCAAACGCATTGGCAAATCGCCCCCACAGAGAGCGAGGCAACCCCTCGGAGCAAAGGCGGGTCAAACTGGGCCCGATTCTCGGCAGCACCGCATCACGCATCGTGGAGTAATCCCGCACTTCGGTGGCGTCGAAGAGGTGACCACTGTTTACGTCCACAACGTTCGCGAATTCCAATCGAAACTGCCTCGTCACGTCGTCCGCCGCCTGCATGGCCGCCTCCCGCGATCGCCCCGCGGCAGACACCTCGAGATCGAACCCATAAACGACTCGTCCCAGCGGATTCCCAGCCAAGGCATAAGACATCGCGTGCTTGCGAACACGCGCCCGCAACGCAGAAGAATGTCGGGGAATGAGCCGCTGGGCGAAGGCCTCCATGTTCGCGAGATTCGTGTAGCCGAGCACGCTGAAATGGCTCGATGAGACGTACCGCGGCCCTTGGCAGCCCGTCACCATTCCGAAGATCCCGAGGAAAAGCCCCACCGCCAGCCCGACTCCTTTGCGCCCCGCACCCCAAGTCCGTATCGCCTCCCAGTTCATGACGAATCCTCCCGTTGATACCCGCAATCCCCTCCGCCGCACTTCGCACCACGCGCTCGGTTGCACTCGCGCTCAGCGCAGTCGGGAAGCGCCACAAAAGTGGAACCCGCACAAGCCAAGTCAACGGGGCCTTTTAGTGAGTTTTTGGAGAGGAATCGGCGCGAGCGTGAGCGTGAACGTGAGCGTGAGCATGAGGCAACAGGTAGGCAGCGGGACCGAGCGACAGAGGAACGACGACTTTCCTGCCCCGTCATTTTTCGTCCACGAAAAGGCCATTCCATTTTCCGAAATGCCGATAAGCGACGTATCGCTGGGTTACCCGCTTGTTGGAGGACACGACCGACACCAATACCCGACTCGAGCTTGAAGCCTCCACGGCGACAACCTTCGAGAGATCGTCCTGGAGGTGCGCGATGAGAGATGTCCCGAATCCCAATTGCCTCAAAGTCTCTCGCCTGTGGTCCGCTTGAGCCTTTGAGATCGCCCCGTAGACCTTCCGAAGCTCCGCCGGCTCAATCTGCCCTTTGACCACCACCCCGGACGGCATCCACGGGTAGAACGCGGCCCCGCCCACCACCACGACGGCCAACCCGAGCGCCAGGAGGACCCATACCCGTTGCCGCGGCGGTCTGCTGGCACTCATCCCAAGGGCAGCCCCCAACTTGACCTTCTAGCAACCCAATTCGCGCCCAGAACGGCGCAGCCGGACGTCCACCGCAAAGATTGCGAGCACGCAAGGCATCAACAAAAACAAGGGTGAGGTCGCATCCGGCACCTTTGGAACGGTGTCGATCCCGCCAACGTGAGGAAGGTCATCCATAAACGTCAGTCTGAGATCGAGCGCGGTGGCAGTGGGACCGTTTCCAATTCCGATAACCACTGAACTATTCCCTATCAGTGCAAAACTCGATTTGGAAATATCAGGAATACTCACATCACTTGCCACCTGGATGCCGGTAATCGTGTTATTATGATTATTCGCCGTCAATAGCCCCCGCATGAACGTCACGGTGTTGTACAGGCCATCCGGTTCAGCAATCGCAAAATTGTCACCGATGAGGGTATCTTTCCAAGGATCTAGGCTATGGCTGTTAAAGTGGTCCGAAAAGGTCCAATGGTCGGCGCTGGGGTAACTATCCTCTTGAAAGTACTCATAGTTTCCTCCGAAGCCGACTGAAAGATGCTGCCCATCAGGCAACTCAATGATGGTCAGTGTAATCGACCCCGCCTTCACCGCCGACGCCGTAAGAAACAACGCTGCGAGCACGACAGAAAACCACGTGAGGCTGTATTTCAGTTTCATAAGCGGATGGGATCTTGGTTTATCGAGGCTCCAGTAAAAGGGGGATTTTTTCTCGGCTTTGTTGGGTTTCTTAGAACCTAAAGCGCTACCGCCTACGCCGGCAAGTGCTTTCAACCCCTCGGGACCAACCAGGGATCAAAGAGGGCGGAGATCCCTCGGTGCCGAAATGGATCCGGGCTGAGGAAACGCCGACCCGCCGCGTCTTGGGTCGACGCGCTGGCCCAAGGAGGCGCAATTGGGCGATTTCTGCCTACCAGACGGGTGCCTCGCATCAGGATTTTCCTAATACAGTCAACCCCTGCGGCATCCGATGCACTCCCCGGGTAACCGGCACCCCGAGGGCATCCACCTGCGCTCCGGGCTATCCACGTCATTAGCGGGATGAGCAACACCGACGTCTTGTGCTGGGAAACCCAGAGTCGAAGCGTGTGTTTCTTATATCCAATGAACCAGCGGCTCTGTCCGGTCTTCTTTGTGCGTGCGCCCACTTCGGCTCGGTGTGCGGAGAAGCCGGCAGCACCCTTTTTTTATATTCGTTGGTCGCGGCCGGAAGATCGGTCGCGTCGATAAGGCCGACACCCGGCTGTCCACTCGGCCATCCGCGCAGGATGGGCTGAAGGAGATGCTCGTTGATGCGTCGCAAGACCGACGGACTGAGTCGCCCGCGAAACTCGTGAAGCTGTCGGGCATTGGGCCAATGGCGTCCATTTGGAATATGCGCGAAGCGGCGCCAGTCGCGCTGCTCCCCAAGCAACTGTGCCAGGAGGTTGGTGGAGCGGGCCGTAGAGAGCAGCAGAAGCAGTGAGCTGCGGTAGAGCTGGGCGGAACTCCATTCACAACGGCGGCCTGAACCCCGATGACGTGGAAGGCAGTGATCAATGAAGTCATCGGGAACAAATGGGGAGAGCAGATCGAGGAGCTCGGCGGTCCCCGTGACAGGCAAAACCATGCCTGATCGGTCCCCAAAAATCCGAGCAGGACAACTTTACAAAGCCCAGAGACCACCTTTTGGATGCAAAAGACTACCAATCAGCCTCTTCCAAATCATTTCGTAACACCCTCCCTCGGCCTGCTTGACCGCCCCACCGGATTGTCGGATTTCTTACCCTCCCCCGCCGGCCACTCTCGAGGATCGTCGGACCTCTTTACACGCCAGAACCAAGTAGGTTTTACAAAACATTCTGACCAGCAACAGGTTGGGCGAATTCGCCAGAGGCTCTGCCCGATTGGATTGTCGGATAGGCTTACACTTTACGGAGTCGCCACCGAATCCAACGGTTAAAGTATTTTTTCAAGAGACTCACGATGAGGCACTTATATAACAACTGTAGCCATTGGCATCAAAAATGCATCAGTATATTCCTTAGGCAAACCAACAAATACTCGGAGCACAACTATGTTCACCTCAATCATCACTCGGTCCAAGTTCGGGCTTTCTGGAGCCGCCACGGTCGTGGCGCT
>JANXMD010000332.1 GCA_025354845.1 Verrucomicrobiota bacterium
CCAGCGTGAGGGCGGGTTTGCCGGCGTCCAAGTGCGGCTCCAGCTTCTTCAGCACGGCTTCCTCGGCCTGGGCCACCTTGTCGCCGCGCTTGGCGTCCTTGGCCACGCTCTGCAGCCGCTTCTTGACCGCCTCGAGATCGGAAAGCACGAGTTCGGTCGTGATCGTCTCGATGTCGCGCACGGGGTCCACGTTGCCGGCGACGTGATGGATGTCGGCATCCTCAAAGCAGCGGACGACCTGCACGATGGCATCCACCTCGCGGATGTGGGTGAGGAACTTGTTGCCGAGACCTTCGCCTGCGCTGGCGCCTTTCACGAGGCCGGCGATGTCCACGAACTCGATGGCCGCCGGGATGACCACGGTGGTCTTGGCGATCTTCTGAAGCACCTGGAGGCGCTCGTCGGGCACCGTCACGATGCCCACATTGGGATCGATGGTGCAGAACGGGTAGTTGGCCGCCTGCGCCTTGCGGGTGCGGGTCACGGCGTTGAAGAGAGTGGACTTGCCCACGTTGGGCAGGCCGACGATTCCGGCTTTCAGCATAATGCGGCGCGGAGCATGGCCGCGCGGCCCGGGATGACAAGGGACAAGCGCAACCGACTGATCGCCGGTCGCCGACGGAAATTCTCTTGATGGATCCACCGGTCCCGGGCGTCCAATTGCCAGATCTGCAACAACCCACGACGCCTGCGTGACTCTGAATCTCCACTTTTTGCGCCCTCCCCTGCTCCGTGCTGGTGCTCTGCTCGCCGGATTCCTGGCCGGCGAATTCCTCACTGCCGCCGCGACCGTTTCCACGCCGGAGGCTTCGGGATTCCAGTGGGCCGCGTTTTTCGGCCCGTTCCACATGGTGGTGCTGCATTTTCCAATCGGGTTCCTGACCGTCGCCGCGGTGCTGGAAGCCTGGCACTGGTGGCGCCGGGCGCTTTGGGCACGGCAGGCCAACACAGTGGTTCTGCCGCTCGCGGCTCTCTCCGCCATGGTTGCCGCAAGCCTCGGATGGATGCGCGCCGGCGCGGGCGAGTTTGATCCGCACCTCCTCAACCTGCACCGGTGGTCGGGCGTCGGTCTGGCAACGCTCACCCTGCTCACCGCCCTCCTGCTGCCCCGACCCGACCGCGGCACACCCTCCCGCCGGCGCGTTCTCCGCTTCCACATCGTGTTTGGCGGTGCACTTGCGCTGCTGGGTGTGGCAGGGCACTTCGGTGGCAGCCTCACCCACGGCTCGGGATTTCTCACCCGCGGGGCCCCATCCTTTATCCGACAAGCTCTGGGCGACACCCCTTCCAGCGGAGCCGCCCCGGTGTCCGACACGGCGCCAAAGGTCACTCCATCGGGTGAAACCCTCACGACCGCGATCGAGGAAAGTGTGTATCGGACCGTCATCCAACCCGCACTCCAGCAGCGATGCTACCCCTGCCACGGGCCGGAAAAGCAAAAGGGCAAGTTGCGTCTCGATCGACGTGAAACAGCGTTGATCGGGGGTGAAAGTGGCGAACCAGCCATTCAACCCGGAGACATCCGGAAGAGTCGCCTGCTCTATCATTTGCTGGTGCCTCGGGACCACGACGACGCCATGCCACCGGACGGCAAGGAACCGCTTACCCCAGAGCAAATCCTCGCCATCAGCCGCTGGATTCAACAGGGCGCCTCCTTCGAGTGAGGCCCCCATGGCGGGATCGAACTGGATTTGTCACTCAAATGTGACTCGCCTTGGCCGAGACCTGCGGGGAGCCTCGCCGGTCCGGACATGCCGAAACCCAAATCAGCCACCCCGCCCGGGCCAGCCCGCTTCTTCAACCGCGAGCTGAGCTGGCTGGAATTCAATCAACGCGTATTGGATGAGGCGCTCGATTCCAAGACCCCGCTGCTGGAGCGGGTGAAGTTCTTTTGCATCGCCGCCTCGAATCTCGACGAGTTCTTCGAGGTGCGTGTCGCGACCCTCAAGCAGGCGATCGAAGACGGCGTCACCCTGCGGACGCCCGACGGACGCACCCCGGTCGAGACGCTCCGCGAGGTCACTCACCGCGTCCGGCGGTTCGTCCAGGACGCCTACGGATGCTGGCGCGACCAATTACTCCCGTCCCTGGCGCGGGCCGGCATCCGTTTCCACGCCATCGACCAGCTCAACGGATCGGATCGCTCCTTCCTGCGCCGGTATTTCGACGCCGAGGTGCATCCCGTCCTCACACCGCTGGCGGTCGATCCGTCGCATCCGTTTCCCCAACTTCAGAACAAGTCGCTGAACCTCATCGTCCGCCTCACCGCCACTCACACCGGCGAGGTCCGGCGGCGACTGGCCGTGGTTCAGGTTCCACGCGTCCTGCCCCGGCTGGTCCGGCTTCCCCGCGAGGACCGCACGACCCAGGGGTATGTCTTCCTCGCCGACCTCATCGGCGCCCACCTGCTCCAGTTGTTTCCCGGCACGCAGATCGAGGGCTGGTGGCCCTTCCGGGTCACCCGCAACAGTGAGCTCTACCTCGACGAGGAGGAGGCGCCGAATCTGTTGATGGCCATGGAAGTCGAACTCCACAACCGGCGCAAAGGCGATGCGGTCCGACTCGAACTCGCGGCCGACAGCCCCGAAGATATTCGCGCCGAGCTGTTGGAAACCTTTCATCTTGCCGAACACGACCTCTACCTCATTGACGGTCCGGTGAATCCCACGCGCCTGATGGCGATCGTGGAGGACGGCGAGTTGCCCGACCTGCGCGATCCCCGTTTTTCCGCGCCGGTTGGGGCGAGCCTTCAGGGAGCGACCGATTTGTTCGCGGCGATCCGCCAGCGCGATCACCTGCTCCACCACCCATATGAGAGCTTTAACTCCGTGGTGGAATTCCTCGAACAGGCCGCGGCGGACCCGAAGGTGCTCGCCATTAAACAAACCCTGTACCGCACCGGCGGCGACCAGCGCATCATTGGCGCGCTCATGGAGGCCGTGCGCAACGGAAAGCAGGTCACCGCGGTGGTCGAGCTCAAGGCCCGCTTCGACGAGGCCAACAACATCCGGTGGTCCCGCGCCCTCGAGGAGGCCGGCGTGCACGTTGTCTACGGCCTGGTTGGCTACAAGATCCATTGCAAGATGGCGCTGGTGGTGCGCGCCGACGACGACGGCATTCGCCGCTACGTCCACATCGGCACTGGCAATTACAATCCAACGACGGCCCGCTTCTACACCGACCTCAGCCTGCTCACCTGCCGCCCGGAATTCGGTGAGGACGCCACTAATCTCTTCAATCTTCTCACCGGCATCTGCCAGTTCCAAGGCACCCGAAAGTTCGTTGTGGCGCATTTCCAGATGCACGACCGGGTGATCGAGCTGATCCAGCGCGAAGCCACCCACGCGCGCGCCGGCCTGCCGTCGCGCATCATTGCCAAGATGAACGCGCTGGTGGACGAGCAGATCATCGAGGCGCTGTACCGGGCTTCCGAGGCGGGTGTGAAGATCGATCTCATCATCCGCGGCATCTGCTGCCTGCGCCCGGGCGTGCCCGGTCTCAGCGAAAACATCACCGTGCGGAGCATCGTGGACCGCTTCCTCGAACACGCACGGGTGTGGTCGTTCGAAAACGCGGGCCAACCCGAGGTCTTCCTGGGCAGTGCCGACTGGATGCCGCGAAATTTGTTCCGTCGCATTGAAGTGGTAGTGCCGGTCGAGGACGGGGTCCTGCGCGACCGCATTCTGCGAGAGATCCTAGCGACGCAACTCGCCGACACCACCAAGGCGCGTGTGCTGCAGCCCGACGGTCGATCCGTTCGCGCCGCGCCCCCGCGAGGCGTGGCGCCACGGCGAAGCCAGCTCGAATTTATCGCGAAGGCCCAGGAGGGTGCCGCCGGCCGGCCAGCGAGCGGACTGCCCTCCAAGTCCAACTCCGGGACTCTGCGCGTGCGCCGCACACCGGACGCTTCGGGCAAGTCGGCCGGTGGACCCATCAGAGAACGACGGTCTGGTCCTGATAAACCCCGGCGGTGACGACCCCGGATCCGGCGCCGTCAGCACCGGCCAGGAACTCCACGCGCCCCCGGCAAACCACACCGGACTCGAAGCGCACCCGTCCACGGATCCGCAGCGATTCACAGTCGCGCAACGAAGGCACGCCCGCTGGAAACAGGGCCTCAAAATCCGACAAGAGCTTGTAGTGCTCACCGTCGAGATCCACCACGGGCGGCTGACCCCGGCGTTCCTCGATCAGAACCAGTCGATCCTCCTCGGTCACCTGGTACACGTCCGAACGCAAGGCGAGCAGATCGGCAGTGGCCTTCACCGGCGCAAAGCGCGTTCGCGGCACCACCACCGCCGTGGCCCGGTCGAACTCACCAATAGCGGCGCCCATCGCCGACTCCAACTGGATCACCTTCGGCGACCGCGCCTCGCGGGGATCGACAGTCTTGACGTTGGTGATCAGCGGCAATGGCAGCGTCCCCCCCTGCGACACCAGCGCTTCGCGGATCGCATCCAGCCGGATCCACAGGTTGTTGGTGTTAAAAAAACGATGGCGCGTGATGTCCTGAAAGGCTGCCTCGTCCTCTTTGGGGCATTGAGCCGATTCGCGCAGAACGAGGCGTCCTCCATCGGAAGTACGCGCGAGATGCCCTCCCTTGCGATCTGCCGCCGTACGTTCCGCCACCTCCATCAAAAACGGAAACCCGCCCTGCGCAAAATGACGCAGCAGATCCGCATCGACGGTGGCGCC
>JANXMD010000336.1 GCA_025354845.1 Verrucomicrobiota bacterium
AAAAGATCGAGGTGAAGCCCCCACGTGCCCCGTGGATTGAATGCCGTGCGATGGGCGAAGGAGGGTGGGTGCCGCAACCGGTTTACCCGGGGAAGAACGCTAAACAGAGCGCCCGCGGTGCTCGACGACATGGGCGTTTCCATTCTGAATATGATTCTGATTCTTCGGGTGGACTTTCGCCCAAAAAATAAACAACCCGCTGATTTAAAGCGGGTTGAATTCACTGGAGGAGAGGGGGGGATTCGAACCCCCGTTACGGCTTTAGACCGTAAACCGGTTTAGCAAACCAGCGCCTTAAGCCACTCGGCCACCTCTCCAATCTCCAGAGACTTGCCCCACGTTGCCCATCCCGGAATCCGGGACGGTGGAATGCGAAGCGGCGATGAGTGTGTCCGCCGACGCCCCATCGCACAAGTGTTTCCGTCAGACCGATTCAGCACCGGTTCTCGTTCAGGGCGCCGCAATTGCTCGGATGAATTGCCCGACCGCCGACGCAGGAACCCCGAGCAGAATGGGCGTCTCCACCCCCTGAGTCTGTATTTCCGAGCCGATCTGCGACCAATCCTTCAGATTCGAGGAGGCCTGTAGCAGGGAACGTCCACGGACCGGACCGCGCGCGGTAAACTTCAGCCCACCGACTCCGTTGCGCGCAATCTCCAGGACAGGTAGCCCGTCGTTGTCGATGATCGAGACCGTGGCCGAAGAAGCCGAGGCAGCCACCGCGGCTCCGGGGGCGGAACCGGTTCCCAACTGAAGCGTCAGCCGGAACTTTTTGGTCGCCTCGGGGACCGTGTCGTCGATCACCGGCAGCAGGACCGTTCGACGCAGTTCACCAGGACCAAAGCTGATGGTGATCTTGTCGGTCATGAAATCGGTTCCCGCCACGGCCCCACCGCCGGCCAGCACGGTTGGAAACACGTCCACCACCACCGTTCCCGCGCTCCCCCCACTGCGTTCGAGAACCACCGGCACCAGCGGGGTTCCGTCCTCGCTGACTGAAAACTCGGTGGATCCAAAGCCCACGGTTCCGGCCGCGTCGTTGTCCACCACGGTGAGCACTCCGATCAGCGGCGCGGCCACTTTGGCTGCGGCGGGGGCTCCAGTGCCGAGCGCGATCGAGAACGTAATGTGCCGCTCCGGATCGGGTGTCGTGTTGTCCACGATGAGGCTGCGGAGATCCACGTTCTGCAGGAGCTCGCCGTCGGCAAAGTCGATGAAGACTCGGTTGGTGGTCAGCGTCGCAGCGCTGTCAAAAGTGACCGCGAGGCGCACCGAACCTGAGGCGCCGTCCCTACGAACCAAAGTCAGCGGCTGAACCACCCGACCGTCCTCGGTGGCGAGCGCGGTGGTATTGAGCAGGCTGAACGTGCCAACGGCCTGATTGGTGGCGAAGAGATCCCCCACCGGGGCAGCAGCAACGGCAGCCGTGAGCGCCACACCGGTAAAGCTGAGGCGAACTTCATCGGCGCCTGCATCTCCGCCGGCCAGCGCGCCCAGTGCGGTTTGAGAAGCGCCCTGCGACACCGCCTGGACCTTGCCGATCTGTTGAAGTGAAGACACCGGATCCAGCTGGGAATCGGTCACGGCGGACTTTGCGGCGTTCTGCCCGGCGACCACATCACTCACCACACTCGCCGCCGCGGTGGACAGGGTGGCCCCCACGCTCTTGGAGGCCGCAGCCAGCAACGAGGCAACTCCACTGCTCTGATCGAGATTCAACGGCTGTCCGGCCGACGCCTGCTTCGCCAACGCAGCGTTCACCGCGTCGTTGGCCTGATGCGAATCGGCGGAGGATCCTCTGTCGAGAACCACGCTCAACTGCGACACCGTGTCGGCCACCGTCGCGTTTGCCGCCTGCACAGTCACGGCGCGAGTATCCCCGCCAGCAGCCGCATGAATCGGGTCATAGGTGCTGATCGCAATCTCCTGTGGCACGCCGAGAGCGGCCTTCACCCGACGCTCGGACTCCTCCAAGCCGAAGCTCGGATTGGCCCCCGACACCGCATCTACCAGCGTGGTGATCGGCGTGACGACGGAGGCATTGAGGGGCGCAGTCAGTTGTCCGGTGCGCGTCTCACCCGTGGACAAATCCACGCCTCCATCCACCACAAGGCGTCCTTCGTCCGGTCCGAGTTTACCGTCGTGATTGAGGTCGAATTTCTTCACGTCCACGACGAGGTTGAACTTTCCAGACCGGTCGGTGGTGGTGAACGGCTCACCAGCGTCGAGGATGCCATTGCGATTGGCATCGAAGAACACCTTGGCCCCGGCGATGTAGCCGTCCACCGCAGTGCCCGCTAATTCCACTGGCGGAGGCTGTGCCGTGAACAGGGCGGTCACGCCGAGGTCGGCGCTCATGCGGACTTGCACGGTCGGCGTGTTCCCGGAGGCCGCTCCGGACCAGGAGGTGAAGTCCCAACCATCGGCCGGAGTGGCGGTCAGAGTTACGAGGTCATTGGTAAGATAGCGGTCCTTGAGCGGCGTCACGGCGATCGAACCCTGGCCGGTAACCGCCGTCGACAGCGCGAAGGTTGGAAGGAAGTTTGCGGTCACGTCCACCGGCGCGTTTAGAGTGAGAGTCAAAGTCCCGGAGGCAGAGGTGGTGAATCCGGTCCAACCGTTGAACACGGCGTTGGCCGCCGGCGTGGCGAACAGCAGCACCTGGGAGCCATCCAGATAGGTCGCCGCTTGCGGAACCGTCGACACCGAGCCCGGGCCCGAAACATGGACGACAAGAGGCCAGATTTGCTTGAAAACGGCTTGAACCGTGACGTCGGCCGTTAGGGTCACGGTCAGCGGATTCGCGGTACCCGCGGCTCCACCCTGCCAGCCGATAAACACCCAACCCGAAGCGGGCGTCGCTTGGATCGAGACGGAAGCACCGTCGGGGTACGGACCCGAGGGTGTGCCGGTGACGGTGCCTTGACCGGTCTGAGTCAGGGTCAACAGACGGTTCGGTTTGAAAGTTGCCACCAGCGCGATGGATTTGGTTACAGAGAATGGGAACGTGGCGGACGCCGACGCCAAGTCGCCCGACCACCCCGCGAAGGTCCATCCCGCAGCCGGAGTCGCGACCGCCGTGACGGTGTCGTTCAGCGCGTAGCGGATCTTCTGTGGTTGCAACGCCACGGAGCCAGAACCCGAGGCGCTGACACTCACCGGAAATGTGGGACTAAAATTAGCCGTCACCTGAAGCGCCGAAGTCATGGAAACGCTGAGCGGATTGGCGGTCGATACGACGCCCCCCGACCAACCCGTGAACACGGCATCGCCGGAAGGAGTGGCAGTGAGGAGCACCGTCGTGCCATCGAGATAAGGGCCGGAAGACGGGCTTGCGGCAACCAGGCCGGAACCGGTCACCGTAACGGTCAACGGCCATTCCCGCTGGAAGAGCGCGGTGACGGTCTTGTTGGCATCCGCCACCACGGTTACTGGCGATGTCGTCCCGCTCGCGCCACCGCTCCAACCCACGAACCGCCAACCGGCCGCCGCGATTGCCGTAGCCTGGATCGTGGTGCCGGCATTGAAGAGCGTTCCCGCCGGACTGAGCTGCACCTGACCCTGCCCCCCGACACTGGTCTGAACGGAGAACTGTTGTTGAAAGACCGCCTTGATTGAGACATCGGAGGCGAGGGTCACCGGGAGAGGATTCGCGCTTCCCGACGCATCGCCTTGCCAGGCGAGAAAACTCCATCCCGCTGCAGGAGTCGCAGTCACAGTCACCACACTTCCATCGGCATAAGGGCCGGATGGGGTTGCCACCACCGTTCCGGCACCCTCCTGGGTGAGGGTCAATTGGCGAAGGGGTTTGAAATTGGCGACCACCATAAGCGCGGACGGCACGGTAACGGTCACCGTCGGGGAACTGGATACGACGCCCCCGGTCCATCCCGCAAAGGCCCACCCGGCCGCCGGCGTCGCGGTCAACGTGACCGGCTCACTCGGATGATAAAGCGCCTTGGCTGGCGCGAGCCCGATCGTCCCCTGCCCGGTGACCGACGCGCTGATCGAACCCAGCGGCAGGAGATTCGCGGTGTTGAGGGCAAAACTTTGGAACGCGGCGAACGCATCGGCTGACGGGGGGCTAATGCCCTCGCCGAGGCCGGTGACGGGGCACTGGAATTCACCGAAATGGCCGCCGCTGGCGACGGCGTCGGTGTAGGTGGCACCGAAGCGATTGTCCCACGCCCGAACCAGCACGGCCGCGCTGCCGCCGGCAGTGGTTCCCGGAACGGTGACAATCCCAAGCGCGAACAGCCCGTCGGCGTAGAACGTGGACCCGGTGCCGTCGGCAATCGGAGAGATTCGCGCCCCTCCGGAGAGAATCTCAAACCGGCCAAAGCCCTTGCCGAGCGGCGTCACCCCATCGACATCCATCACGTAACGTCGATCCGAAACACCGTAGCTGTTCTTGGCGCTGAAGCCGCCATCCCCCAAGAGGACGGACGGCAGGGCCAGGAGAGTGACCAAGAATGCGAGCAGGAGACGGTTCATGATGGGGCAAAGGGTTCGTCGGGGTTGGAACCTCCCGCCACCCTCTGCCACCCACCCCATCTCCGTCAATTCCCCGCGCCAAGGCGTGCCACGTCCTTTTTGGCACCACGGAAGGCGGCCCGCCGCCTGGGTTGGACTTCACATCCGTTTCCGGGCAGGCTGCCACGCCCATGAGCAAACGGTTCTACCTCACGACCGCCATCGATTACGTCAATGGCGCGCCGCACCTCGGTCACGCCTATGAAAAGGTGCTGGCCGACGTGATCGCGCGGTCGCGGCGCAGCATGGGGCAATCCGTGTTCTTCCTGACCGGTCTCGACGAACACGGTCAGAAGGTCCAGCAGGCTGCACAGGACCAGGGCAAGACCCCGCAGGAGTACTGCGACGGCCTCGCCATCCAGTGGCAGGGGCTCACTACCACCCTGGGCCTCACCAACGACGATTTCGTCCGCACCACCCAGCCGCGTCATCGGCAAGTCGTGCAGACGATTCTCCAGCGTCTTCACGACACCGGGCACTTCTACAAGTCCCCCTACACCGGATTCTATTCGGTGAAGGAGGAGACCTTCCTGACCGTGAAGGACCGCAATCCCGACGGCACCTGGGAACCGCAATGGGGCAAGGTGGTCGAACTGGTGGAAGAGAACTGGTACTTCCGACTCGGCGTTCATCAGCAATGGTTGATCGAGTACATCGAGGCCAACCCGGGATTCATCCAGCCCGATTATCGACGCAATGAAGTGCTCGGGTTTCTTCGCTCACAAACCTTGGAGGACCTTTGCATTTCGCGTCCGGTGGCTCGGCTGAACTGGGGTATTCCCCTGCCCTTCGATCCGGAGTACGTCACCTACGTGTGGTTCGACGCTCTGGTGAACTATTACTCGGTGCCCGCCGCCCTCGGAGATCCGGGCGCCGCCGCAGGGGCGCCAGCCGGCACCGGCGCGGGTCCAGAACTCTGGCCGGCCGACCTGCACGTCATCGGCAAGGACATCCTCAAGTTCCACGCGGTGTACTGGCCCATCATGCTGAAGGCACTCGGCGCAGCGCTGCCGAAGCAACTTTTGGTGCACGGCTGGTGGCAGAAGAACGGCGCCAAGCTCAGCAAGAGTACCGGCAACGTGGTGGATCCCTTCGCGGTCATCGCGGAGTGGGGACTGGATGCCTTCCGCTACTACGTCGTCCGCGAGTTGGCGATTGGCCCCGACGGCAATTGGACCGACGACGGCTTCCGTTCCCGCTACAACGCCGAACTCGCGAATGGCCTGGGCAACTTGGTGAATCGAGCCTTGAACATGCTCACCAAATACCGCGGCGGCGTGGTCCCGGCACGTTCCGACAAAGTGTTCCTCACCCGCACCGCCAGCACGGCGGAACAGGTGCGGACGCATCTGCTTGGGTTCGATCTGCAGGGCGCACTCCAGGAAATCTGGAGCCTGGTGACGCTGGCCAACCAATACGTGGAACAAACCCGGCCGTTCTCTCTCGCCAAGGATCCAACGAAGGCGCTGGAACTCGATGACGTGCTTTACGATCTGGTCGAAGTCTGCCGCGTCCTGGCGGTGTTGATCTGGCCGTTCATTCCCGGAACCGCCGAGAAGATCTACGCGCAACTCCAAGTCGCCGGTTCCCCGAGTGACTGGAGCCAGGTGGCCTGGGGCGGACTGACCGCCGGACACCAGATCGGCGCCCCGGCGCCATTGTTCCCGCGCAAAGATCTGGCTCCGGCGAAGTAGGAGTCGGAGTCGGAGTCAACCGCGGCCGCCCACGCGGCAACTCAGCGGCGCAGCAAACAATCCCGCAGCGTCGCAACAAACGCTTCCGGTGGTTCCGGCGAAATCACCAGCGTCCGACCCCCGACCCGCAGCACCACCGTGTTCCGAAGGTCGGTCACCCAGGCCCGATAAGAGCCCAAAGGCCGATTCCAGTACCATCCGGTGAAGGAATACAGACCGCCGTTGCCAAAGGTGCGCAGGCTACCGCTCATCGCTTTGGGTACCGATTCCACCGATTCCAGTCCGGACAACGAAATCCGGGTTGTCCACAAGAGACGTCGAATCAGCAAGGTCGCCCCGTCCAACGCGTAGCCGCGTATGCAGAAAAACGCGGCCACACCAAACCCGACCGGCGGGAGCAGCCCGAGGAGCCGCATCGAACCCTCTAGGTTTGTCACCAGACTCACGGCACCCGCGAACGCGAGCACCGACACCAGCACCGAGGTCCACCAAAGCGGCCGTCCCCAGACTGCCTGATAGGATTTGTGTCCATCTGTGTTCATCTGTGGTGACTCCCGTTTTTTGGTTTTCAGATTCGGAATCAATGCAGTATCGGCGCCGGATTGGGAAGGCGCATGAGCTCCGCCTCCAGGTCGAGAAACCAATCGAGTCGCCGGTCGGTTTCGTCGAGATCAATATGGCGGGCCATGATGAGGTAGGTGGCGTAGTGATTCCCCTCGGACTCCACGAGACTGCGGTAGAACGTCGCGAGTTCGGGATCCTGATCGCGCAGGGCCTCTCCCAGCACCTGGAACTTCTCACAACTGCGTCCCTCGATCAGCGCGCAGCAAACGAGGTGATCGATGACCTGCCCCTGAATGCCGGGCCGAATGGCGCGCATGAGGCCCTTGATCCAATGGCTGGGCTGCGGCTCGGTGAACGCAATGCCACGGCGTTGGAGCAACTGGAGCACTAGTTCGAAATGCTGCAACTCCTCAATGGCGATGGCGTTAAGTTCATGAACGCGATCAAACAATTGCCGAAACTTCTCCAGGTTGAGCGCGGTCGTCGCTGCTTTGCGCTCCAGGTGGGCGTGATCGATCAGCACCGCGGGCAAATTCGCCGTCACCTTCGGCAGCCAGTCGGCCGGGATTTTTTCGCGGAAGAGGAGCACCGGGAGGGACGCTACCGTATCCGTCGGGGCGAGGAAAGTGGGTAGGCGGCGGGGCCAATGGAGGTTGAAGTGTTAAAACGCTGAAGAGTTGAGGAGGCCCCCAAGGTTGCCAACGGCGACTTTCGACCTTCGACTTTCAACTCATCCGTCCCAAAGCCACCGAGGGAACGAGGCGAATTGCCGAACGGCGCCAATGATTCGGCAGGCGCAGCAGCCCCAGCGGGGCGCCATCCTTGTAGCCCGGAGGTCGAAGACTCGTTCAAGCCCCAGCGGGGCGGCATCTTCGGGGTGCGACGGGATCGCCGTAGCAGGTCGCCGAGCACCCAGTTTCGTAGCGGAAGAACGGCGAACCCGTCAGGCAAGAACGGAACGGATCAACTCCCCGGACACGTCCGTGAGCCGGAACTGGCGCCCGTTGTTCAGATAGGTGAGGCGGTCGTGCTGGATGCCGAGGCAGTGGAGGATGGTGGCATGCAGATCGTGAACGCTCACCGGATCCACCGATGCCTTCCAGCCGATCTCATCCGTTTCGCCATGGCTGGCACCGCCCCGAATGCCACCGCCCGCCATCCACACGCAGAATCCCTGGGGATTGTGATCCCGCCCCTGCCCGCTCTGCGACACCGGCATGCGACCAAACTCGCCACCCCAGATCACCAGCGTCTCTTCCAGAAGTCCCCGGCGCTTCAGATCGCCGAGCAGAGCCGCCACGGGTTGATCCGTTTCGTCCATGCGGCGCCCATGGTTCTCGCGGAGGTTTTCGTGGGAATCCCACTCATCATCACAATACACCTGCACGAATCGCACGCCGCGCTCGACCAACCTTCGGGCCAGCAGACACTTCTCTCCGTAGGGCCGAGTGACGGCGTTCTCGAGTCCATACTCCCGCCGGATCGAAGCCGGTTCCCGGGCAAAATCCACCGCCTCGGTCGCCTCGGTCTGCATGGCGAACGCGAGCTCATAACTCTGGATCCGGGCGCGGAGCGCATCCTCGGCGGGATGCAAGGCCGCGTGCGCCTCGTTCAGATCACGGGCGCAATCAAGCAGGCGCCGCTGGCGCTCCGCATCCACGCCGCGCGGGCGCGCGAGGTTCAAGATGGGGCTCCCTTGCGCGCGCAAGGCGGTGGCCTGAAAATCGCCGGGAAGGAATCCCGCACCCCAGTTCCCCGCTCCTCCCTTGCTGCCGCGGGAATTCTGCAGAACCACGAATCCTGGAAGATTCCGATTCTCGGTACCGAGCCCATAGGTCACCCAGGCGCCGGCACTGGGCAGGCCTGCGCGAATGACGCCGGTGTTCATCTGATACATCGCGGGGCCGTGGCTCGGCGATTCCACCCAGCAGGACTTGATGAGCGCCAGATCATCCACGTGACGCGAAATGTGCGGCATGCGATCGCAGACCCAGCGACCACTCTCACCATGCCGATGGAACCCAAAGGGCGATTTCATCAGCGGGCCCGGACTGCCAAAGAAGACGTCGATGCCCTGGGAAGGACGCTGACCATGATGGCGTTCCAGCTCGGGCTTGGGATCGAAGGTATCCATGGCACTGGGCCCTCCTTCCATGAACAGCCAGATCACCGATTTTGCCCGCGCCGGATGATGTAGCCCGCGAACGGAGGGAAGCGACGCACCCGGGGCGAGTTGTCCATCGGCTTGAAGCAAATCCAAGAGCGCCAGAGAGCCAAATCCCGCCCCGACACGTCGGAGGAACTCCCGTCGCGAGGCCGGAACCGGGTCGACACGGCCACAGGGGAATCGGCCGGAGGGCTTCGCCCGTGAAGTGGAATCACTCGGCATACAGGAATTCATTGAGGGTGAACAACAGGTGGCAAAAGTCGGTGAGGCCCTGGATGGGAATGCCGGCATCCCGTGCATCCGAAGCACCGCCCAGAAACTCCAACGCCCGCTTCCGCTCCACGGGGGTCGGCAGCCGTCCCAACGCCAGCCGGAACGCCCGGTCCACCTGTTGCACGGGCTCGGATCCCGCCTCGTTGAAGACCCGTTGCGCGAACTGCACGGCACATTCCCGGACCCACTCGTCATTGAGCAGCGTGAGCGCCTGGGTCGGGACCGTCGTGGTGTTGCGACGACCACAGGCGCTCGTGGAATCTGGCGCGTCGAACACCTCCATCATCGGATTCCGCACCGACCGTTTCACGAAGGCATAGATGCTGCGCCGGAACGTTTCGGAGTCGTCGCGCAAATCGGCCGGGTAAGGGCTGCGGCTGCGGGTGGCGATGGCTTCCTTGGGAATGCGGGGCCGGAACGGCGGCCCAAACATGGTGCGATTCAACCTACCGCTCACCGCCAGCAAGGAGTCCCGGAGCGATTCCGCCTCCAGACGCAGGGGCCGACGGACCAACGGACGCGCTTCCTCTCCGTGCCCGCCGTGGGCTGTAAGGGAAGCGGTTCCGACCGGCATTCGCGGACGAAAGATCGTCCCGGCCGAGGCCCGATAAACGTCACTGGTGAGAATCAACCGATGGATCGATTTCAGATGCCACTGTTGACGAATCAACTCGCTCGCCAGCCAGTCGAGGAGGGCAGGGTTCGATGGGGAATCGCCCTGGGTTCCAAAGTCGCTCGGGGTGCGGACCAATCCTTCGCCAAAATGATGCTGCCAGATTCGGTTGACCGCCACGCGCGCCAGGAGGAATCCAGCTCCGTGATCCACATCGGTGAGCCACGCCGCCAGCGCCCGTCGTTGAAACGTCGATGCGGGGACAACAAATCCCCCCGCATCGA
>JANXMD010000361.1 GCA_025354845.1 Verrucomicrobiota bacterium
GCCCGCTGGTGCGCGTCAACGGCGTGGCACCGGCGACCGTGGTGCAAGGCTCGGCGATGTTCCCGCGCGACCGCGTCATCGGCTCGCTCGCCAAATACAACATCCCCTACACCGACGACGAGGCTACTGAGTCCCTGGTGACCAAGCTCGCCCAGTTCTACGCGGACCGCACGCTGACCAAGGCGCCGATCACGCCGGCCGATCAGGCCGAAGCGTACTTCCTGCTGGTCAGCCAGCGGCTCAGCAAGACCACCGGTCAGGTGATCACGGTGGACGGCGGCCTGCACGAAGCCTTCCTGCGCTGAGCGCGCGCGGCGCGCGAAGGCAGGAGGACGGGCTGCAAAGTGGCCGTCATTGATTCAGTCCGGGATGCAAATCCCGGACTTTTTCGTTTCTCCAGCACTTCAGGTGGCGGTCGAAACCGCCGGGGGATGGCTCGTTGAGCGGGTTGCTGCCAGGCGGATGTTGCCGCTCCTACGGAGCTCGGAACTTTAATTCTGGCTGTGGGGCTACAACGATGTCGCACCTACGGCGCTGGGGAGCGAGGCACTCAGTGCGTGCGTGGAACGGTATTCGCATCCACGTCGCCTCGGCGTCGATTCGATCACGTGGAGTTTCTCCCGGTTCAAATGCGGGTCGATTGACCCAAGCGCGGACAGTGCCAGGCCTCCAACGGCTGCGATGAGTTTTGCGTTTCCGGGCATGCCAGAAGTGGGTTCGCTCTTCGCCTTTTGCCTTCGCCGCGCCCCGCGGCGTCAGTCATTCCGCAACCACGCCTTGGTGCCCAGGGTGGAGCGGCGTTTGTTGACGAAGTAGGCGTGCTGCTTGCGTTCCTCCTTAACGCGTCCGAGCTCGTTCTGGAGTTTGCTGAAGCTATCGTAGCGGCCCTCGGTGATCTCCCCCGCGGCGAGTGCAGCGCGCACGGCGCAGTCGGGTTCCTGCTGATGCTTGCAGTCGCGGAATCGGCACTGATCGGCGAATTTCACGACGTCGGGAAAGGCTCCCTCAAGTCCACCCGTGGCCGACCACATGTGGAATTCCCGCATGCCCGGCGTGTCCACGACAAGTCCGCCGGAGGGCAGGGGAATCAGTTCACGCCAAGTGGTGGTATGGCGTCCCTTGGAATCTTCTCGACGCACTTCCAGAGTGGCCTGGGTCTTCTCCCCGAGTAGGCGGTTGATGAGGCTCGACTTGCCGACGCCCGAGGTGCCGATGAAGGCGACCGTGGTCCCCTTGACGCAGTACTCACGCATCTTGCCCGTGCCTTTTCCGGTTTTCGCGCAAACCGGAATGACCACGGTCGGGGCGATTGCGGTCTGAACGGCAGCCACCTCTTTTTCCGCAGTGTCGCACAGGTCAATCTTGTTCAGCAGCACGACCGGCGTCGCGCCGCCTTCGTGAACCATCACCAGGAAACGTTCGAGACGTCGGAGGTTGAAGGTGGCGTCCAATGCCTGCACCACGAACACGATGTCGAGATTCGCCCCAAGGATCTGCTCCTCGGCCTCACGGCCCGGAAGCTTGCGGCTCAGGGTGGTGCGACGCGGGAGGACGGCGTGGATCAGGGTTTGCTCGCCGGCTGCCGGACGGTTGATCGCCACCCAGTCACCGACCTTGGGGAGATTCGTCTTGCCGCCTTTTTTGATGTGGAGCCGGCCGGTGATGCTGGCGAGGACATCGCCATCCTCGCTGACCACGGTGTAAAAATGCTTGGACTCGGTGGCCACCCGAGCGGGCAGCAGCCCCGCGGCGCGATGGGGCACGAACGACTCTTCGAAAAAAGCGTTCCAACCCAGTGTGGCAAGGTCAACGGTCGGCATGCGGCAGCCCCGGTATCTCGCCCAATCTGACCCTGGGGGCAAGGAAACAGTCGGTGCCCGCTGGGTATCGCAGGTCGCCACCCCGTACCCGCCACCGGCCCCCGCCCGCTTGCCGGCGGCCCCTGAATTGTCCAGTATCACGGGATGCATCCAAACGATGTGTACGTGGAGCGCGTGGTGGATCTGCTGGACCCGGGCGCCAATCGCATCCTCAACATGACGGTTGAGGCCGCGCGTGAGTGCGTGCTTTCGGGCGACCCGGCACGCATTGCCGAGATCGACGGCTCCTTCGCGTTGCTGGCTCGAAAAGGGAAGCACGTGAACCTAGCGCGCTCGCTGGATCGGCCCCTGCGGTATTTCCTGGCGAAGCGGAAGGAGGGGCCGGCGCTCATCGTGGCGGATCGCATCGACCGCATTTATGCGCAATTGTGCCAGGAGGGCCTCGGCGACCAGTTTCATCCCAGCTACACCCGGATGGTGCCGGCCCATTACCTCACGGAGATCCAGTTGATCGGGTGTCCGGACCCGGATCCGACCTACACCCGCTACTTTACCCCGGAACGCGAATCGCTGCCGGCAGACCTCGACGAGATCGGGCGCCGCTACATCGGGGCTCTGGCCAATGAGGTGGCCAAACAACTTCAGGCGCTGCCGGCGAACGAGCCGATCGGCGTGGCCTTTTCGGGCGGGGCGGATTCGGGTGCGGTGTTCCTCGTGACCTATCGGATGATGCTCCAGTTGGGCATGAATCCGGCGCGATTGAAGGCGTTTACGCTAAGTTTTGGCGACGGGCCGGATCTGGCGCAGGCGCGCGAATTCCTGCGTCAACTGGACTTGGGGCTGTTCCTAGAGGCGATCGAAGCCGACCCCGGCGAGCTCGATGCTTCAGAGACACTGAGGGTCATTGAAGATTACAAGCCCTTGGATGTGGAATGCGCTACCATGGGGCTCGCACTCTGCCGCGGGATTCGTCGGCGCTACCCGGACTGGAACCAGTTGTGGGACGGGGACGGCGGCGACGAGAACCTCAAGGACTATCCCATTGAGGAGAATCCCGAGCTCACCATCCGCAGCGTGGTGCACAATCTCATGCTGTACCACGAGGGCTGGGGCGTGGGGCGGATCAAGCATTCGCTGACCTACAGCGGTGGCCTCAGCCGCGGCTACGTGCGCACCTATGCGCCCGGACGGCGCTTTGGCTTCGCGGGATTCAGTCCGCTGATGCGCCCGGCGGTCATGGCGGTTTCCGAAGGCATCCCATTTATCGAGCTCACGAAGTACGACGTTCCCACTCTCTATTCGCTGAAGGGCGAGGTGATATCGCGTGGTATCCGCGCCCTGTTCGGTATCCAAATGCCGGTATTCGAGAAGCGGCGCTTCCAGCACGGTGCGGTGCGAAAGCAAACGCTTCATGCGCGCCTGCCTCATCAGGAAACGGCCTATCGACGCCAGTTTCTTTCCCTGTACCAGTAAGCCCGGCTGGAACTGAATGTCACTCCTTGAGATCCGTTTCGGGGGA
Source organism: Verrucomicrobiota bacterium (assembly GCA_025354845.1). Taxonomy (GTDB): domain Bacteria; phylum Verrucomicrobiota; class Verrucomicrobiia; order Limisphaerales; family UBA9464; genus CAIVQB01. The sequence continues at coordinate 3,340 of JANXMD010000361.1, forward strand.
ATCGGACGCTTCCTGAATCGAAGATCCTGAACATGACCCCTTCTGATGTTCGTGTGGTGTTGGTGGACGATGAACCGCTCGGCCGCGAGCGCATTCGCACCTTGATCGGGCGCGAGACCGGTGTGTCGGTCATTGGTGAGGCCGCCAGCGGAGAGGAGGGACTGGAGCTCATCCAGCGCCTGAAACCGGATCTGGTGTTCCTCGATGTGCAGATGCCCGGATTGACGGGATTCGGCGTGATCGAACGCCTGGATCCTCACGCGCTTCCTGCGGTGATTTTTGTCACTGCGCACGATCAGTTCGCCTTGAAGGCGTTTGAGGTGCAC
>JANXMD010000443.1 GCA_025354845.1 Verrucomicrobiota bacterium
ATCCGGACAACCAGCTCTGGTGGCGCATGCCGACCCATCGGCTGGAGATGGAGGCGATGCTCGATTCCATGCTGTGGACCTCCGGTGAACTCGACCTGACCATGGGTGGCAGGCCCTTCGACCGCGATGCTCAACCGGGTGTGCTTCGCCGGAGCGTGTATGCCTTTGTGAACCGCGACATCGTATCGAACCTGTCGAGCACCTTCGATGCGGCCAATCCGAGCTCCTGCACGGCGCGGCGTCCCGACACCACCGTCCCGCAGCAGGCCCTGTTCGCCTTGAACTCCGAGTTTGTCCAGGACCGTGCCAAAGCGCTCGCGACGCTCATTGGCAAAACCGCGGGCACGGATGAGTCCTTGCGCGCCCGCGAGCTCTACCGCCGCGTGTTGGCCCGCGAGCCCAGTGCTGCGGAGCTGAATCGGATCGTACGCTTTGTGCAGGCCGGGGATAAAACGGCGCAGGCCCTGACGTGGCAGGAAGTCGCGCACTCGCTGCTCGCCGCCAATGAGTTTTCCTTTGTGGACTGAATTGGAACCATGAACTTCCCGCTTCCTCACTCGCGGCGCCACTTCCTCAAGCGTTGCGGCATGGGCTTTGGGTCCTTGGCTCTCGCGGACCTTGTCTGCCAGCCAGCCTTCGCCGGGGAGAGCACTCTCGTTCCTCACTTCGCTCCCACCGCCAAGCGCGTCATCCATGTGTTCCTCAACGGAGGCATGTCGCAGGTGGACACCTTTGACCCCAAACCCGAGCTGACGCGACGGGCGGGTCAGATGCTTCCGTACGAAAATCTGCAGACCGAGCGGAAGACCGGCGTGGCGCTCCCGTCGCCATTCACCTTCAAGCGGCACGGACAAAGCGGAATCCCCATCAGCGACCTGTTCCCCCACCTGTCGCAATGCGCGGATGACCTTGCGGTGATCCGTTCGATGCACGTGGAGCTACCCAGCCACGAGTTGTCCCTGATGCTCATGAACACCGGCGACCAGAGGCAGGTGCGACCGAGCTTCGGCTCGTGGCTGACCTGGGGCATGGGATCTGAAAATCAAAATCTACCCGCCTTCGTCGCCCTTTGCCCGGGTGGCATGCCCGTAGGCGGCGCGGCCAATTGGCGCTCCGCATTCCTGCCGGGCTCCTACCAGGGAACCCATGTCGATACCTCGCAAGCGGATCCCCGGAAGCTGATCGACCACATCCGCAACGCGCGCCTGGGTCCCCAGGATCAACGGCGGCAATTCGATCTACTCCGGGAGCTGAACGCCGAACATCTCGCCTCCCGCCCGGGCGAGGCGGCGCTCGAGTCGCGGATCAAGTCCTTCGAACTGGCCTATCGCATGCAGATGGAGGCAACCGACGCGTTCGATGTGGACCAGGAGCCGGCCCACATCCGGAAGGCGTATGGAGAGGGGCCGCAGAATCGGCAGCTGCTCATTGCTCGCCGACTCGTGGAACGCGGGGTCCGATTCGTCCAGACCTGGCATGGAAACCTGCAGCCCTGGGATAGCCATTCGAACATTCGCGAGGAACATCGCAAGGTCGCCAATGAGTGCGATCAGGGCCTCGGGGCATTGATCATGGACCTGAAGCAGCGTGGGATGCTCGACAGCACACTCATCCTCTGCAGCGGAGAGTTCGGACGGACGCCCTCCGTGGAGATGAGCCAAAACGGAGCCGGGGCGGCGCAGGGCCGGGATCACAACCACTGGGGCTTCTCCCTGTGGATGGCGGGCGGCGGGATCAAGGGCGGGACGATCTACGGAGCGACGGACGATTTTGGATTCCGGGCGGTGGAGAATCCGGTCTCGGTTCACGACCTGCACGCGACCATGCTACGGCTCCTCGGCTTCGATCATGAACGCCTCACCTTCCGCCACGCCGGCCGCGATTTCCGGCTGACCGACGTCTACGGCAATGTCGTCCGCGAGGTCATCGCGTGAAGGACAAGGACTGGACTTCACCTTTGGACTTTGGACTTTGGACTTTGGACTTTGGACTTCCCCCGCGTCCGACTTTCGACTTTCGACTTTCGACTTTCGACTCCAGTCTTCCGTCGCCGTGCCTCGATAGCTCAAATGGATAGAGCAGCGGTTTCCTAAACCGTTGATCCCGGTTCAATTCCGGGTCGGGGTACCACTTGGTGGTCCATGGCCCTTTGGGTGGAAGCGGTGCATCGTACATCCGGTGGCCAGGAAGCTGAGGTTACGGGCATTGTGGCACACTGCTCGCTTGCCGCTGGGATGGATTGTGGGATTGACGTCTCGATTGCCCGCAGCGCCGCTACGCTGGCTTTTAGTTGTAGATGTAAAAGTCAGAGCTATCGCCGATTCGCGACGCCGGCTGCGACAACGAATTGCAGCGCATCCGGAAGGTGTCAGGCCGCGCCGTTCAAGCTGCCGTCGGAATCTTTGATGACGAAACGGGCACGGAGGCGGGCGACTTCACTGGCCAGACCCGCGAGCTTCACGGAGTTCAGGACTTCGTTGAAATCCTTGTACGCCGCGGGAGCTTCGTCCTTCGGGTAGGTGCGGCAGTTGGACAGGATGTCGTGCTGAACGAATTCCGCGTCGACAACACTCTGATCCAGTTCGCGGATCGCGGCTTTGCGGCCCTTCCGGCGGCCGGCGCCGTGGTTGACGCTGAAGCAGCTCTTCTCCGCTCCGGGATCGGCGACCATGACGCAGGAGCCTGCGGTGGGATTTCCCGGAAGCAGAATCGGATGACCAGTCGCTGCAAACGGAGTTTCGCGAAGTGCGTGATGTCCTCCCGGCAACGCACGCGTAGCCCCTTTGCGGTGCACCCAACTGAGCTGGTTCCCAACTATCTCTTGGCGGGCAATGTTGTGACTGATGAAGTACACGAG
>JANXMD010000453.1 GCA_025354845.1 Verrucomicrobiota bacterium
CGAAGATCTGGAAGTGTGCAAAACTGCGGGTGTTTGCCGAAGGTCGTCCCTTGTTGAAGTCGTGGATCAGAAACACCGGGAGATCCGAGCGAAAGGCGGCGACCTGAGCGGAAAGGGGAATGAAAGTCTCGCTGCGCACCGTCCCGGGCAGCAGCGGTGAAGCGAAAGCCCGGGCGCGCACCTGCACCGCTTGATTGGCGAAGTGAAGGGGGGCTGAGTAGGCCGGCGACAGTTCCGAGGGAAGAGTTCCGTCGAGAGTGTATCGGATCACCGTGTTGGGAGCGTTGGTCGAGGGGACGAGGGTGAGGTCGAGGGTGCCGGTCGAATAGGTTCCGCTCAGAACCGAGAACTCCACCTCCGGCGCGAACCCCTCGCCCGTGGTGCTGTTCGGCTGACCGGGGGTTGGAGTGACAAAATACCCGTGCCGATTGGGCGCACCCTCCGCGTGACCGTAGGAAACGTCGGCGCGTTGCGGCGGATAGGCCGGGGAATACTGAAAGGCGATCACGCCGCCCGGGGCCACCAGTGCGAGGCGTTCTCCATCGCTCCCCAGCTTGAAATTGGTGTGGAGCGCGGCGGTGACGTTGGTGCGGTTCTTTCCCGAGGCGTACACCAGCAGACGTCCCTTGGCGCTGATCGTCACTGCGGGGAACTGCCAGGCAGTGGTGTTGCCGATCAAGGACCAACCCTCGAGCGAAACCGAATCGCTGGAGCTGTTCGCGAGTTCAATCCAGTCCGAGTGATCGCCATCGTCATCCCTCAAACCGCGCGCGTTCACCGCGAGGAATTCGCTGACGGTGACGCCCGGTGGCGGTGTGGCGGTATCGACGGTGTAACTCCAGGTCGCACCAGCGAAGGGACGTGCAGCGGCGGACAAATCGGTGATGCTCGTGCCGGCGGGAATCGAAGCGGTCACCAACCCGGAAGCCACCGCGGGAAAGGAAAACACGTATTGATCCGGTGCCGCCTGAGTCAGACCGGTGGCCGGAATGCCGTTGATTTTCAAATCCGAGGCCCTGACCCCACGAACGGGCTCGCTGAAGAGGACTTCGATGGAGGTGAGCCGGGTGAGGATCGCGCCGTCGGTGGGCTGGAGGCGGGCGACGCGAGGGGGTTCCGAGTCCACGGTGCCGGACAGCGAAGTATTCAGCACAATGTCGCTGCTCGTGAGGTTGATATTGAAGACCTGGATGGCCACGACGTTCTCACCAAGACGGAGAACGGTTTCGGGTACGCCCACGGGATAGTCCTGCAATTGGACCGGTTCGGTGGCGCTGACGCTGGCCAGGCTGTTGAACTTCGGGTCGCCATCCGGGGCCGCGAACCGGGCCACTTCATGACCGTTGATCCAGGCGATGAACCCATCATCAACCTGCACCTTCAACAGGAGTGCCCGTACGTCCGCTGGATCGGTCACGGTGAACGATTTGCGCAAAAATAGGGTGGTGTAGTGGCCTCCCATGTCGCTGATCAAGGTGCCGGTAAGGGCTTCGCCGTAGTACAAGGGCAGCGGACCCGACTCCCAGGAGGAGCTGTTGAAGTCGATATTCCGCCAGAGGGTGGTGTCCGGACTGGAGGCCTCCTGCGTGCCTCTGAAAAAGCTCCAAGTGCTTTCGGTAGGAATCCAGGTCACGTCCTCTGCCACCCCGTGGCAGCACACAGCAGGGCTAAGCAGTAGCAATAAAAAGAGTCCGATTCGCAACGGGGACATGCTGGAAACGATGCAAGATCCGGGCCAAGGCGTCGATGTCGGCGTGCCAAGTTGGACCCCGGGTACGTGAAGGGTGCGAGTTCCGGAGACCCGCGGGACTTGCCATCGGTGCGTTCCGTTCTAGCCTCGTTTCCACATGGACGCGCCCGAGTCTGAATCTGCTTCGTCGTCGGCCACCCCGCCGGTTGCTCCCAAGCCGCCCCCGGTGATCCCGGACCGGATTGCCCCCGCGGTGTTGCCGTCGGCGCGCCTTCGCTCAGGTGGATCGGGCTGGAAATGGGTGGCCGTGCTCCTCGCGTTGGGGCTCCTCGCCAGCTTGGTCGTCAACCTGGTGCTCGGCGGCCGCAAACTTGGAGGCATGGCCACTCACAAGGAACATTCCAAGCATGGCGCTTCGCAGTTGCAGGAGGTGGTCCTGGAGGATGATGACTCAAAGGACAAGATCGCGGTCATCGAGGTCACCGGCGTGATCTCCGACGAATCCGGCCGAAACGGAAGCAGCCTCGTCGAGTCGATTCGCGACCAGCTCGATCGGGCCGGGGAGGACGAACACGTGAAGGCGGTGATTCTCAAGGTGGATTCGCCGGGCGGCGAAGTGCTGGCGAGCGACGAGATCTACCGGGCACTGGCTCGTTTCCAGACCAACACCGACATCCCGGTCATCGCTAGCATGGGGTCGATCGCGGCCTCGGGCGGCTACTACATCAGCGCTCCCTGCCGCTGGATTGTGGCGAACGAACTGACCATCACCGGCAGCATTGGCGTTATTTTTCACACCTACAACTACCGTGCCCTCATGGACAAGGTGGGGGTGCGTCCTGGCGTCGTGAAGAGTGGCAAGCTCAAGGACATGCTGAGCCCGGACAAGCGTCCCGAAGACGAGCTGCCCGAAGAGCGGCAAATCCTGGCGGGCATGATTGACGAGAGTTTCGCCCGTTTTGTGCAGGTTATTGTGGATGGACGCGGCTGGGCGGCGAAGGAGAACGAGAAGGACAAGATCACCGACGGCCACACCCTCGCCCCCAACTGGCGGGAGTTTGCCGATGGCAGGATCCTCTCCGGCAACCAGGCGCTGAAGCTCGGTCTGGTCGACGAAATCGGCAATTTTGACACCGCGGTGGAACGCGCCCTGGAGATCGCCGGCGTGGAGTCGGCCAAGGTCGTGACCTACGAGGCCGCGCCAAGCTTCTCGAATTTGCTCCGGTTGATTGGGAAATCCGATGCCCGCGCCCTCCAGGTGAATCTCGGCGGCGTCGATCTCATGCCCAAGCTGCCACAGGGTCGGCTGTATTTCATGTCGCCGCTGCATCTGCACTGAATGCCGTCCCGGTGATTGGAAATCTGCCCGGCCTACTCCAGTTGCTCGGGAGCCGCTGCCGAGCTACTGCTTCTGAATCGGTTGCCCGCGCTCCACGCGTGTGAAGCGCGGCACTGGTTCAAGAAAACCGCGAAGTCTAGAAACTGGTTATGATGCTCGGATTCATCTTCGGCCCTTACTGGTGGATGGCGATTCCTCCCGCGCTGCTGGCGATGTGGGCCCAATACCGGCTGCGGTCCACCCATGCCGAATTCTCCCAGGTGGCCACCGACCGCGGGATCACCGGCGCCGAGGCAGCGCGCGAAATCCTCGATCGAAACGGGCTGACTGGGGTTCCCATTCACGAGGTCCCCGGGGAGCTGACGGACCACTACGACCCCACCAAGCGTGAGGTGTTTCTTTCGGAGGGAACGTCTCGAAGCATCAGCGTGTCGGCGGTCGGCGTGGCGGCGCACGAGGTGGGGCATGCCCTCCAGCACAAGGATGCCTACGCGATGCTGGGCCTCCGTATGGCGTTGGTGCCGGTGACCGGAATCGCCAGCACGGTTTCCAGCCTGCTGATCCTGCTGGGATTCTTCATCGGCCAGATGCGTGGGCTCTATGGATTTGGCAACACGCTCCTGATGCTGGGAATTGGGTTTTTCTCCGTCGTGGCTCTCTTCCAAGTCATCACCCTCCCGGTGGAATACGACGCCAGCGCGCGGGCCAAGGTGCAGTTGCAGAAGCTCGGGCTGGTGACCCCGCGTGAATATGACGGGGTGGATCGTGTGCTCTCCGCCGCTGCGTTGACCTACGTTGCCGCCATGTTCGCAGCACTGAGCCAGTTGTTGCAGTTGATTCTTATGTCGCGCAGTCGCGACAATGACCGTTGAGGGACGAATTCGCCGGCTCGTAAGGGCGCACTACCTCCCGCTTTAGCTGGCGAGTTTCTTGAGGATCCCGGCTAGAGGCGATCGCATCGTGTCCTGAGCGCTTTGTCCCTTTCCTCCCGGGCATGGGCCTGCTTAGATGACGCGCGATCCATGAAACGCCCCTTCCTCTCCCTCGTGGCCGTCTTGGCGGCCGCTTCGCTCCAAGTCGTCTCCGCTGCGGAGGCTCCGGTCAACGCCCTCACCGCCAAGGAAAAGGAAGACGGCTGGCAGCTGCTCTTCGACGGCAGTTCGTTCAGCGGTTGGCATAATTTCAACCGCGAGGGCGTCCGCCCCGGTTGGGCGATTCGCGACGGCACGCTGGCCTGCATTGATCCGCACGATGCCGGCGATCTCGTCAGCCCGAAGGACTTCACCTGGTTTGAGCTCCAGCTCGACTACAACATCTCCGAAGGCGGCAACAGTGGCATCATGTACCACGTGACCACCGACGGAAAGTCCGCCTGGGAAACCGGTCCGGAATTCCAACTGGAGGACAACGCCAAGGCGGGCGATCCGCAGCGTTGTGGTTGGCTCTACGCGCTGTATCAGCCTCCGGTAGATTCCAGCACCGGCAAACCGCTGGACGCGACCAAGCCCGCCGGGCAGTGGAATCACGTCCGCTTGGTGATTTCGCCCAAGGGCTGCCTCCATGAGATCAACGGCGTGAAGTATTTTGACTACATCCTCGGCAGCGCGGACTTCAATGACCGCGTGGCAAAGAGCAAGTTTGCCAAAATGCCCAAGTTCGCGAAGACCGGTCACGGAGTGATCGCACTTCAGGGCGACCACGGCCAGGTGTCGTTCCGCAACATCAAGGTGAAGTCGCTGGCCGACCACTGATCGCCCCCGGCCTCGTTTCGAAACTTTGCCCCCAATTTCCAACACCATGAATCGACGCACCTTCATCACCTCCAGCACCGCCGCGGCAGCCTTGGGTCTGGCGGGTTGTGCCACATCCCGCATGAAGAACACCGACACCCGCTGTTTCGAGGTTCGAACCTACTTCTCGCCCCCGGGACGCCTGGACGACCTGCACGCCCGGTTCCGCAATTACACGATGGGTATCTTTACCCGCCACGCGATTGAAAACATCGCGTACTGGGTCCCTGTGGACAACACCGAGAACAAGTTGGTGTACCTCCTCGGCTATCCCAGCCGTGAAGCGCGTGAGGCGTCGTGGAAGGCGTTCTTCGCGGATCCCGAGTGGAAGGAAGTCGCCAAGAAAACCGAAGCGAACGGGCGCATCGTATCGAAGGTGGATGTCGCGTTCTACCAGACCACCGACTACTCCCCGGCCATCCGATCGGGCGACGCGTCGCACGGCGGGGTCTTCGAGCAGCG
>JANXMD010000464.1 GCA_025354845.1 Verrucomicrobiota bacterium
CGCGCAGCGCGCGCCGCGCCTGCCCTTCGAGATCTTCAAGAGCAAGGTCCGCTTCGTGAAGGAAGAAGCGGTCGTCAAGCAGTGGATCGACGCGCAGAGTTCGCGTCTCGAGTACACCACGCTGAACGTCCCCGAGCCCCTCAAGCTAGCCTCGTTGGCCGAGGTCGAGGCGCACTTCCGTGAGACCCATGCGGCCTCGCTGGTGAAGTCGGTCGATTCGTGGCAGCTCCGCCGTGAGCAGTCGGGACCGCGTCTCCCCGAGCCGCTGCACCGCCTGCTCCGCGTCACCTTGGAACGCGAACGCAAGTTCCCGATCCGTACCATGACCGCCCTCAGCGCAGCGTTTGCGCAGGCCGGACTCCAGTTCTTCAAGCGCGACAAGACGGTGGTACACGTGTCGATCGCGCGTCCGCACTACCTCGACATCGGCGCCAATGCGGTGTCGAACTGCGTGCGCCGCATCATCGAATTCATCGAGGCGACCCCGAATCCTTCGCGGAAGAAACTGATCGAGGCCCTCGCCCCGTCCGCACCCGCACCCACACCGGCACCAGCGCCAACAGTGGCACCGACGGCGGCTCCGTCGCCGGCCGAACAAGCTGCCGGAACGGTGGCCGCCACCGAAGGCGCTGCAGTGGCCGCTCCGGCCCCTGCTGTCCCGGTGGTTCCGGAAATCCGCACCAGTCCGGAACAACAGGCCCTGTTGACCGACCTGCACTGGCTGATCCATCAGGGCCACGTGATCGAGTTCGCGAACGGCAAGCTCGAAACCGCCAAGAAGCCGGTCGCCAAACCCGAACCCGCTCCCGCCGCCCCGAAGGCGGAGAGGGTGGAAAAAGCCCCCAAGCCGGCCAAGGAACCGCGCACCGGAGAGTCCAAGATCGGTCTGCTCCCGCTGCCCGGGCCGGATGCAAACTTGGTCGGCTAAATCTGATCCGTTCCCCTCTCACGCCGCGGCCTTACCAGCCGCGGCGTTTTGGTTTTCAATTCCGAGATCGAGGCGTCAACGCGTCCCCAAAACTCAAACGCGCTTTCACCTCCACCGAGGCTCGCTCTACTTGCCCCATCATGACGCGCCTTCTTCGCATCGGTTGGATCCCCGTGCTGCTCGCCTTGATCGCCGGGTGTTCGGCGAAATCGACCGAACAAAAGGTTTCCGGAAACGAGTCCGGGACGATCACCAATTATTCCGTCCGTGGGGTCGTCCAGGCCGTCCATCCCGAAGTGCGCTCCGTCGTGATCAAGCACGAGGAGGTTCCCGGCTACATGCCAGCGATGACCATGCCCTTTGAAGTGCGCGACACCAACGAGCTCACTGGATTGACCCAGGGCGGCACGGTCCAATTCCGGCTTCGAGTCACCGAGAAAGACGGCTGGATCGATCAAATCCGTCCCGTGGATCTCGCTCCGAAAGCCACTCCAGATCCCGTGGATCCCACCAGCCAGGGCACCACCCACCGGGACAATGCAATCCGAATGCTGCCCAACGTCCCGGCGCTCAATCCCGGTGATGCCCTACCGGACTACGGCTTCACGAATCAGCTCGGCACGCGCTTCAAGCTCTCGGAGTTTCGCGGAACCGCGTACGCGTTCACCTTCATCTTCACGCGGTGCCCCTTCCCCACATTCTGCCCGCGTATCACCGATCACTTCACCCAGGTGCAACGGGCATTGACGGACGCCGCGGCCGGCCCGCGGCGTTGGCGGTTGCTCTCGATCACCCTGGACCCGGAATTCGACACCGAGTCGGTCCTCGCCGCCTACGGTAGCCGGGCGAAGGCCGATCCCGCCCATTGGTGGATGGCGCGCTGCGACTTCGACACGCTGGACCGCATCGCCGGCCATTTCGGCCAGTACTACGCCCAGGGCGCCACGGTGGCAGGGCAGAACCACAATCTCCGCACCGTGGTGGTGGATCCCAGCGGCCGGATCCACCAGGTGTTCATCGGAAACGAGTGGACCGTCGCGGAGCTGACCCAGTCGCTCACCGAGGCTGCAGCCAAGCGCTGAGTCGCTAGGGGAGCAGCG
>JANXMD010000473.1 GCA_025354845.1 Verrucomicrobiota bacterium
GATGCCAAGCGCGGTGAGCGCTTTGCTGGTCTCGGGTCCGATGGTGAGGGTCTTCATCGCGGGAAACTGCGCGCGCAGCTTCGGCAAGTCGAAGCGGGTATGGAACTGCTCCACGGTGGACGCGCTGGTGAAGGTCAACCAGTCCGCGCCTTCCTCCAGCAGCCGGGCGGCGGCGCCGTTTCGGTCCTCGGTTTCGGTCAGGGTCTGGTAGCACGCGACGTCATCAACGATCGCGCCCTTCAACTCCAGTTCGACGACCAAATCCGGATTCGCCACCTGGGCTCGCATGCAGAGTACTTTCAGGTTTTCGAGCTCATCCACCTTGGCCATCGCGCCCGCCACCTTGGCTGCCACGTATTCCTCGGGCATGGCGTCCACGCGCAGATGCAGTTCCTTCAGCCGGGCCGCGGTGGCCGGGCCGACGGCAGCGATGCGCAACATGCCGAGGCAGCGGATGTCGTCGAAAGCCTTGAAGAAGTACTCGAAGAAGGCGTTCACCCCGTTCGGGCTGGTGAAGACGATCCAGTTGTATTCGCCGATCGCGGAGATGGACTCGATGAGCGGATCGAAGTGGGTCGGCGGGGCGATCTTGATGGTTGGGATCTCGAGGACGTCGGCCCCCCGTTCCTGCAGTTGACGCGAGAGCTGACTGGCCTGTTCGCGGGTGCGGGTCACCACCACGCGCTGCCCGAAGAACGAGCGCCCTTCAAACCAGTTCAACCGTTTGCGCAGCGACACTACGCCTCCGATTACGGTGACCGCCGGCGCGCTGAACTGCTTCGCCACCACGATATCGGCGATCGTCGCCAGCGTGCCGTCGATCGAGCTCTGACGTCCGGTGGTGCCCCAGCGGACCATGGCCACCGGCGTGCTTTCGGGCATGCCGTGTTTCACCAATTCCGTGGCGATTTCGCGGATCCGCTCCACCCCCATCAGCACCACCTTGGTGCCCGGCATGCGCGCGATTTGCGCCCAGTCCAGATTGGATTCGGCCTTGGTGGGATCTTCATGACCAGTGATCACTTGATAGCTGGCGCAAAAATCGCGGTGCGTGATCGGAATGCCGGCGTAGTTCGGCGCGGCGATGGTGGAGGAGATGCCGGGAACGACCTCGAAGCGGACGCCTGCCTCGGCGAGTTCCTCAGCCTCCTCGCCGCCGCGGCCGAACACGTACGGATCGCCGCCTTTGAGTCGGACCACCACCCGGCCTTCCTTGGCCTTGGTGACCAGGAGTTGGTTGAGATCCTCCTGCGGGATGGCGTGCTGCCGGGAGCGTTTGCCGCCGTAGATGATCTCCGCGGTGCGCGGAGCGAGCCGAAGCAGCGCGGGGTTGACCAGCGCGTCATAGACCACGACTTCCGCCCGCCCGAGCAGCTCGGCGCCGCGCAGAGTGAGCAGTCCCGCGTCGCCGGGACCGGCGCCGACGAGATACACGATTCCCGATTGCTTCATCGGACGGACCCTAGAAGTCCACCGTCTCGGGGACAAACCTTCTTCTGGACGTGAGGTTTCCACGTCGGGATGCTTTTGGCCGCGTCGAGCGGGAAGCGCCCGGGGTTAATTCCACTTTTAACCCACACCGCACTTGTTCCGGCGCGTTGCCGAAGTACATTCCCGCGCCACGCCCAAGAATTGATGCAGCCCGCCCGCAATTCGCTGAAGCTCGTCGTCTGCCCTCATTGCACCGCCAAGGTGTTCATTTCGGGCTCGCTGAGCCCGCTTGAAAGGACTCCCTGCTCGAAGTGCGGGAAGTCGATCATGATGCCCATGCAGCTCCGCCAGTTTGAACTGCAGTCGGAGATCGCCTCGGGCGGCATGGGCACGGTGTTTCGCTCGTTTGACACCACGCTGGGCCGGGTCGTGGCGGTGAAGCTGATGAAGGACGAGTTGGCCGCGGACGAGGACGCCGTGAACGCCTTCGCGGCCGAGGCCCGTGCCTGCGCGGCGCTCAATCACACCAACATCATCCACGTCTACACCTTCGACCAGGAGGGGGCTCACAAGTACCTGGTGATGGAGTTGGCGGACGCGGGCAGTCTGGATGACCGCATCGACGCGCTGAAGCGTGTGCCCGAGCTGGATGTGCTGGATGTCGGCATCAAGGTCACCAGTGCGCTGGCCACGGCGTTGAAGCACGGACTTCTGCACCTCGACATCAAGCCGTCGAACATCCTCTTCAACTCCGACGGGGAACCCAAGCTGGTGGACTTTGGCCTGGCCCGGAAGACCGATGCCGAAAAGGACAACTACGCCCCGGTTTTCGGCACGCCCTACTACATCGCCCCTGAGCGCGTCCAGCAGTCCGGTGAGAGTTTTCTAAGCGACATGTATTCGCTGGCGGGGACGTTGTACCACGCGCTGGTGGGGCATGTTCCCTTCGAGGCGCCAACGGTGGACGAGGTGGTAGCGGCACAGATCCACACACCGCTGGTTCCGGCTCACACGCTTCAGCCGGACATCTCGGTGTCCACCGGGGAAGCCCTGAGCCGGGCGATGTCCAAGAAGCCCGAGGAACGTTTCCCAAGTTACGACGAGTTCCGCATGGCTTTGGAGGCGGCCCGCAGCCAGTTGCTTATCCTGCAGCTGACGGGTCAGCAGAGTTCCACGTCGCCGTCGCCACGTGAGGGCCGCAGTTGGTGGCGCCGCGGTTGATCCGTACCGTCATGGCCTCCGAATTTGCCGATGCCACGCTGGTTCTCATCGGGCACGGCTCGACGCTGAATGCCGAGTCGGCGGATCCCACCATTTTCCACGCCGACGGCTTGCGGCGGCGTGGGGTGTTTGCCGAGGTGCTCACGGGATTCTGGAAGGAGCATCCCACCCTCGCCGGCGTCCTGCGCGGCGCCTTCACTCCGCGGGTGTTCGTGGTGCCGTTGTTCATCAGCGATGGTTATTTCACCGAGCAGGTGATTCCCCGCGAGCTGGGCTTTTGCCGCAATGGGCAGACCGATTTTCCGCGAGTTCAGGAACGCGACGGCCAGCGGTTCCACTATTGCGGTCCGGTCGGAACCCACGCCCGAATGGCCGAAGTCATCCTCGCCCGCGCCCGCGAGGTGGTGGAGCGCTTCCCCGGATCTCCGGCCGAACGCCCGCCCGCGGAATCCGAGACTGCCCTGTTCATCGCGGGACACGGCACGGGCAACAACGAGAATTCCCGCAAAGCCATCGAACAGCAGGCGGCGAAGATCGCTTCGATGGGCCGTTATGCGGAGACCTATTCCGTGTTCATGGAGGAAGCCCCGAAGATCGGCGACTGCTTTGCCATGGCCGCTGCCTCCAACCTGGTGATGGTTCCCTTCTTCATCAGCGATGGCCTGCACAGCTACGAGGACATCCCGGTGATGCTCGGCGAGCCGGAGGTCGAGGTTCAGGCCCGGTTAAAATCAGGCCGACCCACCTTTCCGAACCCGGGGAACCGGCAGGGCAAACGCATCTGGTACTCGCAGGGCATCGGGACCGAGCCGTTGCTGGCGGACGTGATCCTCGAGCGGGTGCGCGAAATGGCGACGGCCGGATGACTTCCTGCCTTCCCTGCGCGGTAACGCTTCCGTAGTTTCCGCGCGTGCACCTTGGCAACATCACCCTGGTGGGTGTCGGACTTCTAGGCGGATCGATCGGACTCGCCGTACAGCGGCGTGGCCTCGCGACCCACGTGACCGGACTGGTGCGGCGCGCGACCGCGGTGGACGAATGCCTGAACCGCCGCATCACGACCGCCGCGACCCGCAATGTGGCGACCGCGGTGAAGGACGCGGACTGGATCATCCTTTGCAGCCCTATTGGCCAGATGAAGGCGCTCATGACCGACCTGCTTCCCTTCATGAAGCCCGGCGCCATGATCACGGATGTGGGCAGCGTGAAGGCTGCCGTGGTCGAGGAACTGGAGCCACTGGCGATCGCCGCCGGGGTGCAGTTTGTGGGCAGTCACCCGATGGCCGGATCCGAGCGAACCGGCATGGCCGCGGCGCGGGCCGATCTCTTCGAGGGCGCGGTTTGCGTGGTCACGCCGACTTCCCGTACGCCCGCCGCCGCCGTGCAAAAGGTGTCGGACTTTTGGGCCGCACTGGGGAGTCGGGTGATTCGGCTGACCCCGGATCGGCACGACGATCTCGTCGGCCGTTCCAGCCATCTTCCCCACGTTGCCGCGGCTGGACTTGCCAACTACGTGCTCAGTCCGGTGCATCCGGCCGAACAGGGGCAACTCTGCGCCGGCGGCTTTCGTGACACGACGCGCATCGCCAGTGGTTCGCCCGAGATGTGGCGCGACATCGCCCTGGCCAATCGGCGCCACCTTTCACGCGTTCTGGGCGTGCTCCTGGAGGATCTCAGTGAATTCCAACGCGCGCTCGACGAAGGCAATGCGGCGCTGGTGGAGGAGTTTTTTGCCAACGCCAAGACCCGTCGCGATGCCTGGCTCGGCGCCCAGGAAGTGAAGAATGGAGACGAATAGCCGTCGCCGTTCGATCCGTCGCCCCCGCTCTACTAATCGTTCTTCTACGTCCCATTCCCAACGTGCCCCTGCCTGAACTGATCGAGATTGTTCCCCCGAGGTCGACGATCGTGGCCCAAATCACGGTTCCGGGATCGAAGAGCATCACGAACCGCGCTCTGATCCTGGCCGCATTGTCCTCCGGGGTGACCACGTTGCGGGGCGCGCTCTGGAGTGAGGATACCGAGGCGATGGTGGACGCGTTGCGCGTGCTGGGGTTTCAGTTGGCGGTGGAACCGGATGCGGACGAATCTGCCAACCGCACCATGCACGTCACCGGCCAGGGCGGAGTCGTGCCGCCCGGGGGCACGCGTGAACATCCTCTGGAGCTGTTCGTGGGCAACGCCGGGACCGCTGCGCGGTTCCTCGCCGCGTTCGTTTGCCTTGGTAGCGGCTTCTACCGGCTCAGCGGGGTTCCGCGCATGCACGAGCGCCCGCAGGCAGCTTTGTTCGAGGCGTTGAGGACGTTGGGGTATCGGATCGACTCCGCCACCCATCGACTCCCGGTGATCATCGAGGGCGGTGGACGCCTCCCTGGCCAAGTTACCGTTTCAGTGGGCGAAAGCTCCCAATTTGCCAGTGCGCTCCTGCTGTCCGCCCCGGTCGGGGGGTGGGAGGTCGTCGTGGACGGCGGCGATGAAGAGGAGTTGCCCTACGTGGAAATGACGCGCCGGCTGGTCGATGCCTTTCCCCGCACTGGCGGCGACTTTCAAATCGAACCCGATGCCTCAAGCGGAAGCTACTTTTGGGGGGCCCAGGAACTGCTGCGATCGACCTCCGGAACCGACATTTCCGTGCGTCATTGGCCGACGTCGGGATGGCAGATTGATCAGCAGTCCCAGCCGGTCCTGGCGTGGCTCGCATCTCGAAATAGACCCGAAATATCCCGGCATTCCGACCTGGGGGACAGCATCATGACGGCAATTGTCGTCGCCGCGGTGGTGGCCCCGGATGCGGTGTCCTTCACCGACTTGGGCCGCCTGCGTCTTCAGGAGTGCGAGCGGGTAAAGGCGTTGCACGATGAATTGCGCCACTGTGGTGCCGACGTGGTGGAATTGCCGGGGGATACCCTCGTGGTCACTCCGGGCCATCCCCTGCGCGGCGCGGTGATTGAAACCTACAAAGACCACCGCATGGCGATGTGTTTTGCGACCCTTGGCTTGAAAGTGGCGGGTCTCAAAATCCAGAATCCGTCGTGCGTCAAAAAGACCTTCCCGAATTTCTTTCAAAAACTTCAAGCACCGCCCCCATACGGGTTGGGCGTGGTGATTTGGGAATGTGACCCCGCTACTGCGCAGCGCCTCCGTCCGTTGACCAACGTCGATGATCTCTTTGCCGCGTGAGTGATACCCCAATGAAACGCGGGTCCTCGACCCGTACGGTCAACGGTCTGTCTCTGCCGCAGGTGATTGCCATGGATGGCCCTAGTGCCTCAGGCAAGGGAACCCTGTCGCGGAAACTGGCGAAGGAACTGGGCTACATTTACGTCGATTCCGGAGCCATGTACCGAACTCTCGCCTGGCACTGCCTGGAGCGCGATGTGCCGATCCCCACGGCGGGGCAGCTCAATCCGGTCACCGAGAAGCCGATCATCGCCGCGCTGCGCCGCTGGAAGGCGGAGCTGAAACTGGTCCACGGCGCCCTCTGGCTGCACGTGGACGGCTATTTTCCTGAGAAGGAAATCCGGACAGATCGCGTGGAGCGCGCAGTGCCGGTCATTGCGCAGATCGGGAAGGTTCGCGATTGGATGGTCGCGCGTCAGCGTGACTGCATTCAGTTCGGACCGCTGGTCATGGAGGGAAGGGACATCGGCACCGAAGTGTTTCCCTTGGCGCCGGTGAAATTCTTTCTCGATGCGAATCCCGAGGCGCGTGCCGAACGCATGCAGGGACGCGGCAATTCCGCCGGCACGGAGCGGGATCATCTCGACATGAACCGCAAGAAGGGTGCGCTGATCCCCGCCCTGGATGCACTTCGGGTGGACAATACCGGTCAAACCGTGGAGGAGACCTTTGCGGTGTTGATGGCCCACGTCCGGGCCCGGCTTCAGCTCCCGACTGCCGGGCCTGCGGAGAGCAAACCGGCGATCGTTTGATGACCCGCCTCCGTCAACTTCGCCCGATCTGCCTTCTCGCCTTTGTGGTCTGGCTCGGAGCGTCGTTGGGTGGCGTGGGGGCCATTGCGGAAACCCCGGGCCGGGTCGCCGAAGCGGTTGAAGTGGCGGTCATCTACTCGTTGCACTCCGCGGACTCGAAGTCGGTGGCGCAGCACTACGCGGCGAAGCGCGGTGTGCCCTCGAACCAGGTGATCGGCCTCGATGTGCCGGTCGGAGAAAGTATCACCCGGCCCGATTTCGAGCGTTTGGTCCAGGACGAGCTGATCCGTCAGTTTCGCCAGCGCGATCTGATGGTTTTTGCCACGGACCTGCAGCCGTCGCGCCCGGGGCGCCCCGGACGGGTGCTGTATAACGCGGTCAGCGCCAAGATCCGCTATCTCGTTCTCTGCTGGGGTCTGCCGTATCGCATACTGAACGATCCAAACTACGATCCCAACCATTTGGAGGAGATTTACAAGAGCCTGCCGGCCCACTTGCAGCGCAATGAGGGGTCCGTGGAAGGGGAACTCTCGCTCCTCCCCATCGCCGGCCGGACCACTGCCTGGGGACCGGTCCGCAATCCCATGTACGGGCTGACCAATTTCTCTGTCATTCATCCGACCAACGGCGTGTTCATGGTCACGCGGATCGATGGCCCGTCCCCGGCGATCGCAAAAGGACTGGTCGACAAGGCGATGATCGCC